>NZ_DAIOIA010000003.1:0-26186 GCF_036744435.1 Propioniciclava sp.
GCGTCGGCGCTTGGGTCAGACATTAAGGTGCGCGACCGACAATTGTCTCCTCCGGCGCGTTCACTCCATCACTTCGACCCGCATGGGACTCACCATCGCACGCCATTTTTGTTGGGGCCGCGCATCGCGAAACCCCGCGCACCCAGGCAGATTCACGCGCCGATCTGCTGGCCACGCGAAAGGCCCCGCCAGATTCCGCCGGGAAATCTGGCGCATTCCACAGCGCCGCGGGTACGAGCCGAAACAGCAACGACGGAAGGTGTTTTCAGTCCATGAGGTCGGCGACATCGGCGTGGAGAGCCTCGATGAGCGCGTCGGCTTCCACGGTGATGCCCACCCCCGCGGCACCGCCGCCCACCGAGATGCGGCGCCCGACGATGCTCGCGTCCGCGATCACCGGCCAGGCGGTGGTCGCGCCCAGCGGGGTGATCGTGCCGCGCACGTATCCGGTGACGTCGCGGGCCGTGTCGGCGTCGGGCAGCGACAGCCGCGACACCCCCAGCAGGGCGCGCAACTTACGCCAACTGAACGTGCCGTCTCCGGGAACCAGCAGGAAGAGGTAGTCGTCGGTACCCCGCCGCACCACGAGGGTCTTGACCAGGTCGTGGGGGTCGATGCCCCGCGCGGCGGCCGCCTCGGCCAGCGAACGGATCGGGCCGTCATGCTGGGTGGCCTCGAAGTCGAGGCCGAGCGCGGTCGCTGCCAAGGTTGCAGGTGTCGTGGGCACGAGACCCACCGTAGGCGATGGCCGCAGGCAACGCGCATCCACGTGAGGTTGAGTGGAATGTGCGGAGCGCGTCAGGCAGTGGTGGCGCGGGGGCGACGCCCGCGCACGACGGGCGCGAGGGCGATCACAGCGACCCCGGCGAGGATGAGCAGCGTGAGGCTGACCTGAAGGCTGGTGAGGTCGCTGACGGCTCCGACGATGGGGGAGCAGGCCAGGAACCCCACCCGCAGCAGCCAGCTCACCAGGGTGATCCCGGTGCCTTCGGGCAGGCCGGGGAGGCGTCCGGCAGCCGCGTAGGCGGCGGGGATGATCGTCGCGCAGCCGAACCCGGCCAGGGCGTAGCCGAGCATGACCGCGGCCAGTCCAGGTGCGGCCACCACGAGGACACCGCCGACGGCGATGAGGATGCCCCCCGCCCGGATCACGTTGACCCGGCCCCAGCGATCGGTGGCCGGGTCGCCCAGGACGCGGCCCACGAACTGAGCGGCCAGCATGATCGTGTACCCGAAGCCCGCAACGCCTGCCGTCGCGCCGACCGTCTGCACCAGATAGACCGCCGACCAGTTGAAACCGATGTCTTCGACGAGCGCCCCCGCGATGGCCAGGACGGCCAGCGGCACAATGGCGGCCCAGGCTCCCGGGGGGAGCTTGGTGGGAGGCGCGGGCTGGTCGTCGGGGAGGTGCGCGGACGTGCCAGCGGGCAGGCGTCCCAGCCAGGTGGCCACGGCGGCCAGCAGCACCGTGAAGGCTGCGACGCCGGAGAGGTGGATCCCCAGCGGGACGTGCGCCGCGGCGGCGAAGGCGCCGATGAGGCCGCCCAGGGTCGCCCCCAGGCTCCACAGGGCGTGCAGGGAGTTGATGATGGTGCGTCGGTACGCGTCCTCGACGGCGACGCCGTGGACGTTCTGGGCGGCGTCCACGATCGAGTCGGTGAACCCGGCGATGGCGATGGCGATCGCGAACACGGTGAATACCGGCGCGAAGCCAGCCAACGAGACGGCCAGCGCCATGACGACGGTGCCGCCCAGCGACACGGCCTGGGCGCCGAACCGGCGAATCAGCGGCGCGGGCAGGGCCGAGGCGAGCATGGCGGCCAGCGGGCTGATCGCGACCATGAGTCCGAAGGCCGTATTGGACAGGTCGAAGGACGCCTTGATCTCGGGGTAGCGCGGCAGCAGCCCTGCCATCATCAGCCCGTTGGTGAAGAAGAACAGCGAGATGCCGGCGCGGGCGCGCACGGGATTCAAGAACGCCACAATCCTGGAGTTTACTCCGCCGCGGAGGTTACGTCACGCATCCGTGCGCCTTCCCCGGCGTCGATGATCATGCCTTGTCAGCCGCGCTTCTGGACGGCGGCCCACTCGTCGCGCAGGCCCACCGTGCGGTGGAAAAGGCCCGGCAGCTCCGGATCGGCCGCGAAGTATCCCAGGCGCTCGAACTGGAGGACCTCGCCGGGGGAGACGTCGGCCAGTGCGGCCTCGAGCTTCGCCCCGCGCAGCGCTTCGCGGCTCGCCGGGTTGAGGTCATCCAGCGGCTCGCCCGTCTCGGCACCGGGTACATCCGTGGTGAACAGCCGGTCGTACAGGTTCACGGTGGCATCCCACGCGTGCGGCGCAGACACCCAGTGCATGGTCGACTTCACCTTGCGGCCATCGGGGGAATCGCCGCCACGGGTCGCCGGATCGTAGGTGGCATTCACCTGGACGACGCGCCCGTCGAGGTCCTTGACCACGTCGGTGGCGGTGACGAAGTACGCGCCCCGCAGCCGCACCTCGCGTCCGGGGGAGAGCCGGAAGTACTTCGGGGGCGGCACCTCGGCGAAGTCCTCCGCCTCGATCCACAGCTGCCCGGAGAACGCGACCGGACGCGTCCCGTCGTCGGGGTCCTTGGGGTTGTTGGCCAGGTCGAAGTACTCCACGACGGGGTCGCCAGCCTCGTCGGTGGGCCAGTTGGTCAGCACCAGCTTGAGCGGGTGCAGCACGGCCATCCGACGCCGAGAGGAGCGATCCAGGTCGCGGCGCACGTAGCTTTCGAGCTCCTCGATCGCTTTGCGGGAGTTGGTCTTGGTGATGCCGATGGCGTCGCAGAAGGCGCGCAAGGCGGTGGCGGGGTAGCCGCGGCGGCGCAGGCCGCGCAGCGTGGGCATGCGCGGATCGTCCCAGCCGTCGACGACGCCTTCCTCGACCAGCTTGCGCAGGCGCCGCTTGGAGGTGATCGTGTGCGTCAGCTCCAGCCGGGCGAACTCGCGCTGCTTCGGCGCCGCCGACGTGAGCGGGAGCTGGTTCAGGAACCACTCGTACAGCGGCCGGTGGGACTCGAACTCCAGGGTGCACAGCGAATGGGTGGTGCCCTCGATGGCGTCCGACTGGCCGTGCGCCCAGTCGTAGGTGGGGTAGATCGGCCAAGCGTCGCCGGTGTTGTGGTGATGCGCGTGCCGGATCCGGTACATGACCGGGTCGCGCATCTGCATGTTCTCGTGGGCCATGTCGATCTTCGCCCGCAGGACGCGCGAGCCGTCGGGGAACTCACCGGCCCGCATCCGGCGGAGCAGGTCGAGGTTCTCCTCCGGCGAACGCTCCCGGAACGGGGAGTCGACTCCGGGGACGCCAAAGCTGCCGCGGGTCGCCGACATGGTCTCGGCGTCCTGATCGTCGACGTAGGCCAGCCCCTGGCCCACGAGGAGTTCGGCCCAGTCGTACAACTCGCCGAAGTAGTCCGAGGCGTGGCATACCGAGACAGGGTGGAAGCCGAGCCATTCGATGTCGTCGACGATCGACTCGACGTACTCGGCGTCCTCGGCGTCAGGGTTGGTGTCGTCCAGACGCAGGACCGTGGTGCCGTCGAAGTCCTCTGCGACGCCGAAGTCGACCGTGATGGCCTTCAGGTGACCGATGTGGAGGTAGCCGTTCGGTTCCGGGGGGAAGCGGGTCTGGACGCGCCCCCCGTAGACGCCCTGTGCGGTGTCGGCGCGGACGATGTCGCGGATGAAGTCGCTGGCTCCGGACGGGGAATCGGTCATGGGCGAAGGCTACCCAATCGGGGTGCGGCGTCAGTAGCCGAGCGCCTCGCGGTTGGGGCCTGGCTCCGCCGCCGGGAAGTGGTAGCTCGCGAGGCGGGGAGCAACTACGCGGCGAGCGTGGATCCCGTCGCCGTGATGCGGAGCCCCTCGTCTCGCGGAGCTCTCGCCCCGTGCCGGGTCACGGGGCCAGGACGCCGATCTGCAGGGGCGCGAGCTGGCTGGCCGGTCGCGCCTGCCCCCCGTGCTGGGTGGAGAACGCGACGGTGGCGTCCGTGCCGCACAGGGCAATGATGCGCTGCTGCCCGCCGGGATGCTGCCCGATCCAGTCGGTGAGGTCATAGACCCGGCCGTCGACGGCGGCCCAGCAGTGTGCGGCCGTGTTGTGCTGGGCCACGTCGGCCAGCGTGTAGGTGGGGGCCGCCGAGGTGCCGGGCGCCGTGGTCGTCGCGGGTGCGCCGGCTCCCCACACCGCGGTCGCGCCGGTGTGCCCGGTCGCGACCGTCAGCCCTACGACGGCGACGCAGGCCGTGAGGGTCAGCGCGCCCGACGCCATCGCGGGCAGCGCCGGGCTGCCGGGCGGGGCGGCGTCCCGGCGGCGCTCGAGCCACCACCAGGCCCAGGCCAGGGCGGCGGTGGCGAGCGCGACGATGGTGAGGGCGTCCCCGAACGAGGCGTGGGACTCAGGCCGGCGCACCTGGGTGGCCAGCTGCTCGCCGGTGACCTTGGCGGCGATGGCTGCCAGAGCCCCCACGCTGAGAGTGGCCAGGGCGAGGGTCCCGTAGCGGCTGCGGACGCGCGGCCACAGGACGGTCGCGATCACGGCCAGCGCCCCGACGGGCAGCGCGACGACCGCGAGGTGGACGACGAGCGGATGCAGCGGCAGGTCCAACATGGCCCGAGTCTACGTAATGTTGACCGTTCAAGTGAACCCGGCGGGCTTGTCCACTGAGCGGGCGGGACGCGTCAGGAGTCGAGCGAGCAGGCGGGCGTCCCTCCCGGGAGGCGATGCCGGTGCCGGGCGATCCAGGCGTAGGTCGCCGCGGCCGGACGCCGGAGCGCGCGTGATCCCAGCAGGGCTCCGGCCCAGCGTGCGGGGGCCGGCCCGGCGAGCAGGATGCCAGCCCAGGCCTCGTGGCCGTAGACGACGCCGCCATCGGGGCGGATCAGCGGCATCTCCTGCTCGGCACGCACCCCGTCCACGCGGAGGGCAGCGAGGTCGACGGCGGTCAGCGGCGCCACCGCGACCCCCGGGACGTGGTGTCGCACGAGTCCGATCCAACGGGCGCAGAACCCGCAGTCAGGGTCGTACAGCGCCAGCGGCCTCATCAGCCGAACAGGTCCGGACGCCCGAACATGGCGGCCGTCGCGCGGGCGGTCGGCATCCCGGCATCGGGGTCGGCACCCGCCGCCAGCAGAGCTGCGATCACGGCGTCGGCCTGCTTGAACACGGCCCCGGCCAACGGGGACTGGCCCCGATGGTTGAGGGCGTCCACGTCGGCACCCCTCGTGGCCAGCGCGGCCACCGTCTCGGGGTGATCGTGATAGGCGGCCAGCATCAGCAGCGTGTTGCCGTCGGCATCGGTCAGATCGACCGGGGCGCCCGCGTCAACGTAGGCGGCCAGGCGTGCGCTGTCGCCCTCCCGGGCGAGGTCGAACAGCCAGTTCGCCAGTTCGACCGGATCGCTGCCATCGGGAATCTCGCGCATGCCCCGATTCTAGGGAACAGCCACTCCCGCGGCCCGCAGCGCACCGGCTCGTCCTCAGACCGAGGGCTGGGCCGTCCCCGCGCGCAGCAGCGACAGCAGCGCCTCGGGGCGGTGCCGGAAGGCCTCCAGGTCGCGCTCGCCCGAGGAGAGCGCGTCGAGGGTGCTGGTCAGCACGCGGTTCACCGGCGTGGGGACGCCCAGCCTCTCCCCATGGCGGACGACCGCTCCGTTGATGTAGTCGACCTCGGTGCGGCCGCGTCCCCCGTGCAGGTCGATGTGGAAACTCGGCATCTTGTCCCCGCGGCTGTCGCCCAACAACCGCGTCAGCACCGGCTGCAGGATCACGCGCGGGGCGCGGCGAGCGCCGAACGCCAACGCGCGGACGGGCGTCGAGGGCAGATCGACCGGAGCGAACCCGAGGGCGGACATGACGGCCACCGTCTCCCGCAACGCGGCGATCTCCAGGGCAAACAGCCGGCGGTCGGCATAGATCGCCCGCACCGGCAGATCGAGGATCGCGGAGGCGGCGTTGCCCTGCAGGTTGGTGATGAGCTTCGACCACTTCATCGGACCGGCCTGCGGGTAGGAACGTGCGCCCAGCCCGGCGTCGTCCAGCGCCGCGACGACCTGGTCGGACAGCGGGTGGCCCGCGGCGATGCCGATGCCGCGATGCGTCTCCTCCACGACCTCACCCAGCCCCGGTTTCGCGATGGCCGTGGCGACTGCCCCCGCGATCACCCGGTCGACGCCGAGCGCCGTCGCGATCAGAGGCTCGTTGTCGACGCCGTTCTGCAGCGACAGCACCGTCGGGATCCGGACCCCGGTGCCGGACAGTTCCTCCAGGGCGGCCGCGGTGTCGAACGACTTCAGCGCGAACACCAGGACGTCCCAGCGCGTGGCCGCGAGGGCAGCCCCGGGCTCGGTGAACAGGCGCACGTCTCGTACCCGGCGCGTCCCCGTACCCGTCGTGATGCTCAGGCCCCGTTCGGCGATCGCCTCGGCCGGGCCCGGCTGCTCGATGAAGCCCACCTCGTGCCCCGCCGCGGCGAGGGAGCCGCCGACATAGGTCCCCAGGGCTCCGGCGCCCAGGAAGCAGAACTTCATGGGGTCAGCCTAGTGAAGCAGACCCGATCACTTGGCTCGTTTCCCCGATCCCGACGGGGAGCGCACCGTCGGATCCCCGGAGGAACGTGCGCGAGAACCCCAGCCACGCCAGCGTCACGCGGGGGCCGGCCGATGGCTCACGTGGCCGGATCCGTCCTGAGACAAATGCGCGGAATTCTCCCCGTGGGAGAAGTCTCGTGGAGCCTTTACTAGGGGTTTTGCTGCCGAAGGAGATTTCCTTCGGGGAGCGGGTGATGTGAGACGGGTGACCTGGAGGAAAGGGAAAGACTCCCGCACGCACACGACGGCGAATTCCGTCAGGAATCCGCCGTCGGAGTGATGTGATGAGTCAGTTGCCGACTTCTTCGCGGGCGCCGACGAGGGCGTCCTTGATCTCGGCGTCACGCAGTCGGGCCAACAACGCCTCGGGCATTCCGGCGACCTCGAACAGCGCCGAACTGACGGCGTGGTCGTAGCCCCAGGTGATGACCGATCCGGTCATTCCTGCGACACGACGGAACGCCTCGGCGACCTTGTGGGCCTCCTCCGGGGGTAGCCCTAGGCGGCCCTGGTTCTGAGCGACGAAGTCGGCCACGAACTCCGCCATGGCAAGCATCATCGGGTTGGTGACGCGACGGATCACGTGGATCAGCCCCACCATGGCCATCCAGGACCAGTAGTTGTCGTCGATGGGGCCGCGGACGGTGCGCGTCCACCAGTCCACCAGCGTCTGCTCCCGCATGGGTCGCTCGCCCTCGGCGAACACCTCCGCGGTCGGCTCATGGGCGAACAAGGTGTCGTAGAACGCCTGCACGATCTCCGGCCCCAAGGCGAGCAGTTCGTCGGCGTGAGCGGCGATGACCGCCGCCTGCTCCGGTGACACCCGGATGGCAGGCGGCGTCTGATCGATCGCCTGGCGGGCGATCTCCCGCATGGGATCCATCGTCAGGCCTGCCCGAGGATCTGCTTGATGTCGACGGCGGCGACGCGCGCCTCCAGGCGCATGAGGCCGAGGTTGGAGTCGATCGGACCCGACAGGACCAGCACCGCGTCCTTGCCCGCGGCGTAGACGACGAGGTAGCCGTTGTCGCCGCGGATCACGGCCTCGGCGAGACCGCCCAGGTTGGTGCGTTCGGTGATCCGCTTGCCCAGGCCCAGGGCGGTGGCGGACATGGCCGCCACCCGCTCGGCCTCGGCGTCGGGAAAATCGTGTGCGACGGCCAGGCCGTCGACCGAGGCGATCATGACGCCGTGCAGTTCGGGAATCGCGCGATGCATGGCAGAGATGATGCGTTGCAATTCCATGGATTTGCTGGCTTGGTGCTGCGCTACAGACATGGTAAAGAAGCCCCCCGCTTCGTGAAGTAGTGCCGTGATGATGGGAAAACACTGTTGTTCAGCGTCCATGTTGCCAGCGTCTCGTCGATCACGCACCTTGGTGTCACGTGAGGCCTGAGGGTTGCTGGCCCATCCATGAGGAACAGTAGCTGTACGGCTGTTGATAGTATACCGGCCGGGGGGAGGTATCGGACATGTCCGGAATTGCAAGGAAGAGCACTGCTCTGTTCGCCACGATTGGCCTAGTCGCCGCGCTCGTTCCCGGAACCGCGTGGGTCGCCGGGGGTATTCGTTCGTCGGTCCAGGGCGAAGCCACGAATAGGCTCGCGTCGGCGTCGATCAGCGCCTACGTCGAGGTCGTGGGCCGTGACGTCACGCTCAGCGGTGCCGACGAGGCAACTTTGGAGCGCGCCCGGGCGACCCTGGACGGCGTTCCCGGGCTGGGTTCGGTGACGCTGGTGCCCCAGCCCGTCTCCAGCCCCACGGCGACCCCGACGCCGTCCACGGCCACGGCCACGGCGCGGCCGACCGCGACACCGACGCCGACGCCGACCCCGTCGGGCCCGTTGCCGAGCGTGAACGCGATCATGTTCCCGGGGTCGAGTGCCCGGCTGCCCGCCTCCGCGGTGGCCGAAGTGGACGCCCTCGCCCAGATTCTGCGGTCGCGTCCCGACGCCCGGGTCACGCTGACCGGGCACACCGACAGCGGACGCACCCAGAGCGTGCGTGTCATGCTCGGCCAGGAGCGCGCCGACGCGGTGGCCCAGGCCCTGGAGCAGCGCGGCATCGCCGCGTCGCGGATCACCACGACGAGCCAGGCGGATCGTCAGCCCGTGGCCTCGAATGCGTCGGCCGAGGGCCGGGCGCAGAACCGACGCGTGAGCGTCACCTTGTCCTCGGACAACGGCTGAGTTGGATGGAGACGGAGTGATGCTGGACGCTCTCGGGATCGTGTGGGGGCAGGTCGCGATCGTGGTGGCCATCGCGGCCCTGTGCGCAGGGCTGCTCGGATGGTTGATCGGATCGCGCCGCTCGCGCTCCACGTCCCGTGCCACGCCGGGCGCCGTCGAGGCCACCCCCGCAGCGGCTGCGCGCCTCGCAGAGTCCCCCTCCGCTCATCAGGAGGCCCCGGCGCCCTGGACGCCGGTCACCGCGTCCCGCCCCGAGACCACCGCCTCGTGGACGCCCCCGCACGAGCCGGTCGCGGAACCCCTCGACTCGCCGGCGCCGAGCGTGGAGGCGACCGTCGGGGACGCACCCGCCCCGTGGACGTCCGAGACCGAGTCCGACCCCCAGATCCCGACCGCGGAGCGGGCGCAGGAGCCCGCACGCGCGGATCACTCGCTGGGTGAGCCCACGGTGACCTGGGCTCCGTTCACGCAGCCCCGCGCGACGCAGGCGCCCGTCACCGACGACACCACGGTGCTCGCGCACTCGGCGCTCGACGAGGACGCTTCCCTCCCCGAGGAGGCGGTCGGCGTTGCTTCCTGGCCGAAAGTCACGCCCGCCACGGACGCACCCGATCCGTCCTCGGCGCCGGAGGAACCCCTCCGGGAGGCCGCGGCCGACGAGCGGCCCGTTCCCGGCTATCGCTCGGACGAGCCGGAATCATGGTTCGCCGAAGAGCCGATCGTGCTGGCACCCTCCCTGGATCCTTCCCCGGAGGACCCGCTCGCCGATCAGGACGTCAAAGGCGATGACGCTGCGGACGCGTCCCCGCGACGCGCCGATGTGCCCGCAGCCGAGCCTGGCCCGGGCCAGTTGCGGGACAACTCCGACCCGGAGGCCTGGTTCGTGGAGCATCCCGTTCCCGCCGCTCCGGTCGCAGCCGCAGCCGAGGACGACTGGGCCGCGGAGGCGTCGGTCGGTGACGACGCGGAGGTCCCCGAGGGCGTGCCCGACCCCGACCCCGAGCCCGATGACGAGGCCGCAGACCACCGGGACCCCGACGCGGACCCCGACGAGGTCACGTCGCCGCAGGGCCCCGACGACGAGGCGTCCCCGGGGAGCGATCCCGAGGAAGAGGCGCTCCCGGGGAGCGATCCCGAGGAAGAGGCGCTCCCGGGGAGCGATCCCGAGGAAGCCGACGCCGTCCCGGCCGAGGACACCCCAGGCCCCGCCGACGCCGCTGAGCCGGTCGAGACCGTCGCCGCGACGGAGGCCGCGGAGCCGTCGTCCCCTGAGCCCGGCCAGAACCAGAATCAGCCCTCGCCGGCCGGAACCCTTCCCGATGAACCCGCCGAGATCGCGGACCTGAAACGCCAACTCCTCGCCATGGAGCGGGAGTTGGCGCGGCTGGAGGGAGGCGCCGTGAGCGCCTGGGACGCGACCGTCCCGCACCTCGAGCAGCGCATCGAGCAACTCCAACGCGACAACGCCGATCTGCAGTCCGCCCTCCGGCGCGCCCTGGACGACCTGCAGACCAGCGCCCACGAAGTCGGCTCGCTCCGACACACCCTCAGCGAACAGCGAACCCTTCTCGACGACGGTGAACAGCCATGACAACGGTATTGGTGGACGAGGCCGACTATCCGATCGGCATCGAAGGCATCACGAAATCCTTCGGCGCGGTGGACGTGCTGCGCGGGGTCGACCTGGAACTGCGCCCCGGCGAGATCATGGGACTGGTCGGCCGTAACGGTGTCGGCAAGTCCACCCTGGCCGCCGTCCTGGCCGGGACGCTGCAGGCCGACGCAGGCGTCGCCCAGTACGCGGGGACGCCCCTGGAGCCGTGGCAGGTCAGCATCATCGAGCAGCAACTGCGGCTCGACCCGACCATGAGCGTCGCCGAGGCACTGTTTCGCCAGTCCGAGGTGCAGCACCTGCCCGACGCCGAAGTCCAGGCGGCCGCCCGCCGGGCCCTCATCGAGGCAGGCATCGCCTTGGACCCCGAGGATCGACTCGGCGACCTGCAGGAGTCCGACCGCCGCCTCGTCGAGGTGGTGCGCCTGCTCGCCGACCCGCGCCGGCTCATGATCATCGATGAGGTCAGCACCACCTTCAACGCGCGCGAGACCGAAGATCTCCGCTTCGCGGCCAGGCGGGCCACCGGAGGGCATCGATCAATCCTGTTCATCACCCACCGCCTCGAGGAAGCCCTGGAGCTGTGCGACCGCGTCGCCGTCATGCGGGACGGCTTGGTCGTCGAGGTGGTCAGTTCGCTGACCGCGACGCCGGAGTCCCTCAGCGAGGCCATGTTCGGGCGCGTCGTGGAACTGCGCCCGCGCAACGCCCAGGTCAGCAAGAAGAACCTCCTGTCGGTCACCGGCCTGGACGCGGGGGGCGCCCTGCCGGTCTCCTTCGATCTCCACGAGGGCGAGGTGCTGGGGCTGTGCGGGGCGCGGGACTCCGGCGTCGACACGCTGATCCACGCGCTCACCGGGGACGCTCCCCGCGTCGTGGGCAGCATCGCGCTGGGCGGGGAGCAGGTCACCATCGCGTCCCCGAGGGACGCCTCCCGGTTGCGGCTCGGCGTCCTGGCGGGCGCGGCCGATCAGGGCAGCGACACCTACTTCGCCCGGAACCTGATGATGCTCGACGATCCGTCGGAGGAGGACTACGACGCCAACGTGGAGGACACCGCGGCGATCCTGCTGGCCTTCCGCGAGGCGGACGCTCACGCCAGCAAGCTGTTCAACCGGCCCGCCCTTTCCGTCGGCCAGCGACGCTGGCGGCAGCTGCGGGAACTCGCCGCCGAACACTCCCGCCTGCTCATCCTCATCGAACCCACGCGGGGCATGGACCTGTCCGCGCGCGAAGAGTTCACCGCCCTTCTCGACGAGGTGACCGGCCGCGGCGTCGGCGTCCTCCTGCTGGCCTCTGACGAGGCAGAACTTCACCTGCTGAGCGACCGGCTCCTCGTGATGGCGAACGGCCAGGTCGAGGCCGAATGGAACCCGATCGACGTGTCGGTCGAGCAACTCGCCGAGGTGACCCGCGGCGACTGGCCACCCGCAGTGTGATCGTGCGGGCGTGGCCGCGCCCGGCGATCGTCACCGCCATGACCTAGGGTGGCCGACATGGGGGCAGCAGGTGATCGAGACGCCCAGGCGGGGCGGTCGGGCTGGTGGCCCGTCTTCCTCCTGCTCGTGCTCGCGTTGACCCTCGGTGGGTTCTGGGCCGTCAACCGGTCCGGAGCGGGGCAGGCGTCCCCGGCCGGGGGCGGCACCACCGTCTCCCCCTCCCCGTCGATCCCGCCGATCGCCCGACAGCAGGTATGGACGTCCGACACCCGGGCGTCCGGGGTGTACCTGCTTAACACCATCGCCGCCGAACCTGCCCTCCCCGCGCCCCACACCGTCCGGTACGTGGTGAAGGTGGAGGACACCACCCAGGTCGCCCCCGACGAGGCCGCCGCCGAGATCCAGCGCATCCTCGACGACCCACGCGGCTGGGCTGGCTACGGCAAACGCAACTTCACTCTCGTCACGGACGAGGCCGCCGCCGACCTGACCGTCTATCTCACGTCCCCGTCGACCACCCACGAGCTGTGCAAACCCACCGACGTCGGCTTCGCCTGGAACTGCAGCGACGAGAAGCGGGTCGTGCTCAACTCCGACCGCTGGCGGTTCATGACGCCCACGTACGACGATCTGGGCGCCTACCGCGCCTACCTCGTCAACCACGAGGTCGGCAGCTTCCTCGGCCAAGGCGTGGCCACCTGCCCCAAACCCGGCGCCAACGCTCCCGTGATGATGCAGCAGGGGATCGATCTGGGCGGCTGCCTGCCCAACGCCTGGCCGCGCGACGCCGACTGACCGCGCGCGTCGTGCCCTAGGCTCGCATCGTGATCACCATCCTGTCCCCGGCCAAATCGCTGGACTTCACCTCCACGCCGGCGACACGCGCGTTCACCGAACCCCGGCTGCTTTCGGACTCCCAGGAACTCATCGCCGACCTGCGCAGACTCAGCGTCTCTGACGTCGCCGGACTGATGCACATCTCGGACGAACTCGCCGCCCTCAACGCGCAGCGCTACGCCGACTTCGCGGTGCCGTTCACCCGAGCCAACGCCCGGCAGGCGATCCTCGCGTTCGACGGAGACGTTTACCAGGGGCTCGACGCCCCTGCCAGCTTCACCACCCGCGACTACACCGAGGCGCAGAAGACCCTACGGATCCTGTCCGGGCTGTACGGCGTCCTGCGTCCGCTGGACCTCATGCAGCCCTATCGGCTCGAGATGGGCACCCGACTGCGCACCGCGCGCGGTTCCTCCCTGTACGACTTCTGGGCCGGGACACCGACCCGTCTGCTCAGCGAGGACCTGGCGGCCTCGCCGGGGGCGGATGTGCTGGTCAATCTGGCCTCCGACGAGTACGCCAAGGTGGTCCGCCCGCGCGAGTTGGGCGTCCCGATCGTCAGCCCGCGGTTCCTGGACACCGACGCCCGCGGACGCCGCAGCATCGTGTCCTTCTACGCCAAACGCGCCCGCGGTGCGATGGCGGCGTGGATCGTGCGCGCACGGGTGCGCTCGCGCTCCCGGCTCAGCGCCTTCGACGCACTCGGCTACCGCTTCGATGCGCAGGCCTCCAGCGAGGCCGTCCCGGTGTTCGTCCGGAGCTTTGAGGACCGGCCCGTCCCGGCGTCCGCCGCAGGAGGCGTCCCTCGGGGCTGACACCGCCCCCGCGGCAATCTGGGCGGGGCGGGGAACTCGGGTGCCGGCCTCTCGATCAGGAGGACGGTGCGGCGTCCCCGGCCGGACGGGCCTGCGGGGGAGCGTGGACGATCCCCCCGTTGGGGAGTTCGAACCAGTCGACGTCGCGGGGTCCCTTGCCACGCAGCATCGCCATCGCCACCTGGATGACGTGCCCGTGGGTGACCAGCACGAGGCGTCCGGGGTGAGCCTGCATGAGTCGGGGAAGCGTCTCGGCGAGGCGGCCGTACAGGTCCGCGACCGATTCGCCGTTGCCCCAGCGGATCTCGTTGATGTGTCCGGTCCCGCCGGCGCTGCTGCTCGTCAACTCGGAGAACAGCTGGCCCTCCATGTCTCCGAAGAACTGCTCGCGTAGCCCGGCGTCCAGGAACAGGGGCACGGCGAGGGCGTCCTGGATGATCTCGGCGGTCACGCGTGCCCGCTGCAGATCCGAGGCGACGAGGGCGACCGGCCTGGGCTCGGCGGCGAGCAGCGAGGCGGCCGTCGCAGCCTGGGTGTGGCCCAGCGGCGTCAGGGGGCTGTCCCAGTGGCCGACGACGCGGCCCTGGGCGTTGCCGACGCATTGGCCATGTCGGACGAACGTGATGGCGTGCGGTTGGAGCACGTGTTCAGCCTAGCGACAGGTAAGGTGCCGGGGTGCGCGTGTTGGTGACCGGAGGCGTCCGAAGCGGAAAGTCGAGCCATGCCGAGAGGCTGCTCGCCGACGAGGCGGCGGTGACCTACGTCACGCCGGGGTATCCGGCCGACCCGCAGGCGGACCCGGAATGGGCGGCCCGGGTGGCCGCGCATCAGGCTTCGCGTCCGGCGTCCTGGACGACCCTGGAGACCGTCGATGTCGCGCACGCCCTGCGGGTGACGCGCGGCCCGGTGCTCGTGGACTGCCTGGGCACGTGGCTGACACGGCAGCTCGACGCCGTCGGCTGGGAGTCCCCGCGGGACCGGATCCGCCGCGAACTGGGGGAGCGCACCGCCGAGTTGGCCGATGCCGTTGCCGGGCATCCGGGTCCTGTGGTGATCGTCACCAACGAGGTCGGCTGGGGCGTGGTGCCGGAGCACCGTTCGGGACGGCTGTTCACCGACCAACTCGGGTGGACCAACCAGGCGGTCGCCCGCAGCGTCGACGACGTGATCCTGGTCGTGGCAGGCCGAACCCTCCACCTCTGACGCACCCTCCACCTCTGACGCCGAGGACTGAGCCCCACCCCGCCGAAGACTGAGCCCCACCCCGCCGAGGACTGGGTTTCACGGCGCCGAGGACTGAGCCTCGCGTTGTTGAGGACTGGCGTCTGGTCACAGATGAGAGCGGGAAGTCGTTGAGGGGCGCAGGCTCAGTCTTCGGCGGGTGCAGGTTCAGTCTTCGGCGGGTGTCCTGGGTGGGGACGGGCGGGTCAGGTCATGGAGAGGGCGAGGAGGAGGCCCAGGGTGGCGGCCTCCACGAGGGCTCCCAGGACGTCGCCCGTGATGCCTCCCAGGCGCTGGAGGGCTCGTACCAGGACGCCGACAGCGGCCAGGCCGCCGAGCAGGAGGGCCAACGGCCAGCCCCACCAGGGCACAGCCGGACCGGCGAGGCCAGCCAGGACGCCGACGAGGACGCCCACCGCGAGGTTGACCGCCACCGTGACACCCAGCAGCCACGTCGGGACCGCGCCGGCCATCGCCTGCCCGAGCCCGTCGTGGCGGGCGGCGGGCACCAGCGAAGCGCACCCCAGAGCCAGCGCGAGCCGCCCGGAGGCCAGTGCCAACCCGGCGAGCGCCCAGCCCGCCGGACGCGTCAGCAGGTCCCCCAGCAGCACCGCCTGAGCGCCGTAGACGAGCACCAGCGTCACGGCGCCCATCGGCCCCACGTTGCCCAGCCGCATGATCTCCAGGGCGCGCTCGCGGGCACGCCCCGATCCGATGCCGTCGGCGGTGTCGGCCAGCCCATCGGCGTGAATGGCGCGCGTCGCCCACGACAGCGCTCCGATCGTCAGGAAGCCGGCGGCGGTCGCCGGGACGCCGAGCAGCACGAGGACCCAGCCGGTGAGCGCGCACGCCAGCGTCAGCGGCAGCACCACCAGCCACGCGCCGGCCATCGCGACGCGGGCGACGGCGGCGTCCACGCGCAGCGGCGCGGGGCCGGGGATCGCGGTGAGCGTCCCCCATGCCAGCCGGACGCCGTCGCGCAGCGCACCTCCGGTGTCGTCGCGGGGCGCGTCATCGGTCTCGTCGCGCGGGTCAGGGCCGTCGTCGCGCTGCTCCCCACGGGTCTCGTCGCGCGGGTCAGGGCCGTCGTTGGGCTGCTCCCCACGGGTCTCGTCGTGCGGCGCGTTCACCGCGACCCTCCTGCTGCGAGGGATGCCGCAGGACGGCGAACGGGATGGGGCCGTCCCCCGCCCGCCGCACCCGGACGCCGCGAGGAATGCCACGCCGCCCCCGGGCCGGGGGCGCACCGCAGCGCGCCCAGGGTCACGACAGATCCGCCAGGGCGGCGATCTCACGCAGCGCCGCGCCGGACGCCTCGAGGACGGGGACGGCCAGGACGGCGCCGGTGCCCTCGCCGAGCCGCAGGCCAAGATCGAGGATCGGCGTCAGGCCGAGGCGACGCTGGGCCAAGGCACAGCCGGGCTCAGTGGAGACGTGACCGGCGACCATCCAGGCCGAGGCGCCCGGCGCGAGTTCCTCCGCCATGAGGGCTTCGGCGCTGGCGATCAGGCCGTCCACGACGACGGGGACGCCGCGCCGCACCGCGCCGATCATGAAGCCGGTCGCGGCGGCGATGTCGGCCGACCCGAGGGCGGCGAGGCGCTGCCGCGGATCGGTGGCGCGGGCGCCGACCCGGTCCAGGGCGGCGTCGATGGCTGCGGCCTTGCGGGCCAGGCCGTCGGCGTCGACGCCCGTTCCGGATCCGGCGACGTCGCCACCGCGCAGGCCGAGCGTGGCGGCGACCAACGCCGCCGACGGCGTGGTGTTGCCGATGCCCAGGTCCCCGGCGATGAGGAGCTGGGCGCCGTCGGCGATCGCTTCGGCGGCGATCTGGTCGCCGGCGGCGAGCGCGGCGTCGAGTTCGTCGGCGGTGAGGGCGTCCTCGTCGCTGATGGGACGCGCCGGGCGCACGTGGAACCGGGTGACCTCTGCGGGAACGCCCGTCAGCCCGTCGACGCCCAGGTCGTAGAGCGCCACCGTGGCTCCGACGCTGCGGGCCAGCGCGCTGATCCCGGCGTGGCCCTCCAGGATGCCGTGCGCCATGGCGAGGGTGACGGCGGTGGGGTAGGCGGAGACACCGCGGGCGGCAACGCCGTGGTCGCCCGCGAAGACGACGACGCGCACGTCGGTCAGCGGGGCAGGCGGGTTGACGCCTTGGCAGGCGGCCAGCCAGGAGCCGAGCTCCTCCAGGCGCCCGAGGGCGCCGAGCGGCTTGGCTTGGGCGTCGCTGCGGGACTGAGCGGCGGCGCGGACGGTGGGGTCGGGAGCAGTCACGGGATTCGTCATAGCGGCATCCATCCTGTCACCGTCTGGCAGGCTGCGGACATGCGTTCGTGGTTACCGCAGGGTTTCTTCGCCCGCACCGAGATCGAGGTGAAGCGTTCCCGCTTCCTCGCGACGCTGGCCCGAGCCGACTCCGAGGAACAAGCGCGCGGCGTCGTGGCTCAGGTGCGCGGCACGTTCCCCGACGCCCGCCATCACTGCCTGGCGTTCATCATCGACCTGCCCGATGCGCAACCGATCGAACGGAGCTCCGACGATGGGGAACCTGCCGGGACGGCGGGGATGCCGATGCTGGAGGTGCTGCGAGGCGCCGAGCTGGGCCATGTCGTCGCCGTCGTCACGCGCTACTTCGGCGGGGTTCTGCTGGGCACCGGTGGTCTGGTGCGGGCGTACTCCGACGCCGTGGCCGCCGTGCTGGCCGACACCCCGCGGGTGGTTCCGCAGCGCCGGATCCTGTGGGGTCTGGATGTGAGCCCGGCGGAGGCCGGACGCGTCCAGGGCGCGCTCCTGAACCGGGGCCTTGAGGTCGTGGACGCCGACTGGGGGGCGACGGTGCGGCTCACGGTGGCCGTCGCCGACCCGGACGCGGCCCTGCCGGTGGTGCGCGAGTTGACGCAATCGGAGCTCACGCCGGTCGATCTGGGCGTCCGCATCGTCGAGGTTCCCCTCGCCCCCTGACGTGGGGCCGGGAGCAAGGGAAACCCGGAGCAAGGGGGAAGAGGTCCGGGCCCCCGCCGTGTGGCAGGGGCCCGGGTGCGGTGGTGGCGGGTCAGGCGAGGCCGTGCGGGTCGGGGACGGCTGCCGGGGCGCCCCCGTCGGCGGTGTCCTCAGGTGCGTCCTCGGGTGGCTTGCGGAGGAAGAACCCGGTGACCACGGCCGCGGTCCAGACGGCCCCCGCGCCCAGGAACGCCCAGTGCGAGCCCGTGAGCATGGCCTGGGCGTCCGGTTGGCCGGCCGACGTGGCCACCGCGGTCTGCATCGCGAAGACGGTGACGAACAGGGAGGTGCCTGCCGCCCCGGCGACCTGCTGGATGGTGCCGATCATCGCCGAGCCGTGCGAGTACAGGCGGGGCGGCAGGACGCCCAGGGCGACGGTGAACAGCGGGGTGAAGATGAACGCGAAGCTGACGCTCATGACGATGTGGGCGACCATCACGGCCCACCACGGGGTGGTCGGGGTCAGCATCGAGAAGAACCAGAACACGCCCAGCACGACCAGGCTGGCCGGGACGACCAGGACACGCGGCCCCACCTTGTCGTACAGGCGCCCGACGAGGGGGCCGAGCAGGCCCATGGCGACGCCACCGGGCAGCATCATGAGGCCGACGTGCAACGGCTCGAGCCCGTACACGTTCTGCAGCAGGAGCGGCAGCATGATGATCGAGCCGAACATGGCCATCATGGCGATCGCCATCATCAGCAAGGCGATGGTGAACGTCGAGTAGGTGAAGGTGCGCAGATCCAGGAACGCGCTGCCGCGTCCCTGGAGCACCAGTTGCCGGGCGACGAAGCCCATCAGCCCAGCCACGCCGATGCCGATCGCCAGCAGCGGCTCCCAGAAGGGGGCGTCGGAGCCGATGAGGCTCAGGCCGTAGATCAGGGGACCGAACGCGAGGACGGTGAGCGGGATCGACACCAGGTCGAGGGGCTGCTTGGTGGTCTCGGATGCGTTGCGCAGGCCGCGGCGGCCCAGCACCAGCATCAGCAGCGCGATCGGCAGGACGAACGCGAAGATGAACCGCCACGACCCCAGTTGCAGGAGCAGGCCGGACAGGGTGGGTCCGACGGCGGGGGCCACGGAGATCACCAGGGAGATGTTGCCCATGATGGTGCCGCGGTGGTGGGGCGGGACGAGCGTCATGATGGTCGTCATCAGCAGGGGCATCATGACGGCCGTACCGGAGGCCTGCACGACGCGGGCAGCGAGCAGCAGCGGGAAGTTGGGTGCCAGCGCTGCGGCCAGAGTGCCGATGCTGAACAGCGACATGGCCAGGGTGAACACCGCTCGCGTCGGGACGCGCTGCAGCAGCCAGCCGGTGATCGGGATGATGACCGCCATCGTCAGCATGAACGCGGTGGTCAGCCACTGCGCCGCCCGCTCCGTGACGTGGAAGTCGGCCATGATCTTGGTCAGCGCGACGTTCATCGTCGTCTCGTTGAGGATCACCACGAAGGCCGCGATGAGCAGGATCGTGATGATCGACCGGTCGGCCTGGTCGAGTCGGTCGGGCGGTGAGGCCGACGGGGACGTCAGCGCCTGGTCGGTGGGGGACATGGGGAACCTCCGCGGAGAACGTTGGGACTGCGTGGTCGTCCTTGACCCCGAATGGATAGCTGGAACAGGTTAGCGGCGAAACGCAGCGACCCCAAGCCTTGTTGCGGGCTCGGGGTCGCGGCGTGCCACGGCGAGGATCAGAGGGCGATCCAGGTGGTCGCGTCGAGGGGAAGCAGCCCCTCGACCAGCGGGGCGGAGGTCAGCAGAACCTCCCCGGCGGGCAGGGATACCGGCGCGGAACCGAAGTTGACCACGACCGCGAGGGCGTCCCCGCGTTGGAACGCCACCACGTCGGCGCCCAGATCCAGCCACGAGAGCTCCCCGGTGCGGAACTCGGGGCGTGCCCGGCGCAGCGCCAGGGCCGCCCGGTAGAGGCTGAGCGTCGAGCCCGGGTCGGAGGCCTGCTTCTCGGCGGTCAGGTCGGCCCAGGCTGCGGGCTGGGGCAGCCACGGCTGCGCGTCGGTCCCGAAGCCGAAGGGGGACGCCTGACCCGACCACGGCATCGGGACGCGGCAGCCGTCACGCCCACGGAGGCGGCGGCCGGAGCGCTCCCACGTCGGGTCGTCGAGGAGGTCTTCGGGGATGTCCTCGACCTCCGGCAAGCCCAGTTCCTCGCCTTGGTAGACGTACGCGCCGCCGGGCAGGGACAACTCCAGCAGGGCGGCGGCGCGCGCCCGTCGCAGGCCCAGCTCCACGTCGGTGGGGATCGGGTGCATCCGGATGGTGCGTTCGGCCGGATCCTCCCAGCCCTCGCCCTCGACGCTCTGGGCGAAGTTGGTGCCCGTCTCCGGCTTGCCGAAGCGGGTGACGACCCGGATCGTGTCGTGGTTGCCCAGGACCCATGTGGTGGGGGCCCCGACGGCCCCGTGCGCGGGCAGGCTCTTGGTGATGACGGCGCGTTGCGACTCGGCCGACCATTCGCTCAACAGCGCGTCGAAGTTGAACGTGCTGTGCAGCCGGTCGGGGGTGACGTACTCGATGAGTCGCTGAATCGGGTCGAGGTAGGCCTCCGCGACGAACACCCGCTCGCCGAGGTCGGAATCGGCGTATTCGCGCGCGACGGCGCGCCAGCGGCGCTGGATCGCCTCGACGCCCGGGTAGTCCCATTGCGGGCTGCCCTCGTGCTTGTCGTTGGCGCCGTGGCCGGTGAAGGGGCTGAGCGTCACGTCGGGCAGGGCCGGGTCCTTGGCCATCGCGTCGGCGACGTCGATCCGGAATCCGTCGACGCCGCGATCGAACCAGAACCGCAGCACATCGTCGAACAGGGCGGGCACGGCCGGGTTGTCCCAGTTCCAGTCCGGCTGCGAGACGTCGAACATGTGGAGATACCACTGCCCGGGCGTCCCGTCGGGGTTCGTCGTCCGCGACCAGGCGGGACCGCCGAACATGGAGCCCCAGTTGTTGGGCGGCAGGTCGCCGTTCTCTCCCCGGCCGTCGCGGAAGTAGTACAGCTCCCGTTCGGGGGAGCCGGGGGCGGCAGCGAGGGCGGCCTGGAACAGCGGGTGATCCCACGAGGAGTGGTTGGGCACCAGGTCGATGAACACGCGCAGGCCGAGGCGGTGGGCGGTGGTGAGGAGCTCGTCGGCGTCGGCGAGCGTCCCGAAGCGGGGTGAGATGTCGCGGTAGTCGGCGACGTCGTAGCCGCCGTCCAGCAGCGGGGAGGGATACCAGGGGCTGACCCACAAGGCGTCGACCCCGAGGTCGGCCAGGTAGGGAAGCTTGGAGATGATGCCCTGGACGTCCCCGGTGCCGTTGTTGTCGGCGTCGGCGAAGGAGCGCGGATACACCTGGTAGACGACGGCGTTGCGCCACCAGTCCGGGTCGTGGAAGTGCGGGTTCTGGGCCGCGATCTGCGGCGTTGCGGATGCGTTGGTCACCCGAACAGTCTTTCCCTCCGCCCAGCCGGGGGCAAGTCTTTGCCGCAAAGAATATTCGGCTCGCCGGGCTCGTGTGCGGTGGTGTGCCGGGGGCAGGGGCGACCCCCGGAACAGACGCCCCTGACATGCTCCGGAATACCCTGGCGCCCCAGTTTTGTTGAAGCTTCATGAGTGTGCATCGCGAAGCCATCCAAACCGCGTTCGGCGGCCCTGAACTGATCTCTCTCGTCGAGGCGCCTGTGCCCTCGCCGGGCCCCGGCGAGGTGCGCGTCAAGGTCGCCGCAGCCGGGCTCAACCCCGTCGACTGGAAGCTGGCCGCCTACCCGGCCCTGGCGGAGATGTTCGGCGTCACCATCCCCGGTGGCTACGGCAGTGACTTCTCCGGCATCGTCGACGCCCTCGGCCCCGACGTCACCGGGTTCGCGGTCGGCGACGCAGTGTTCGGCGGAGCCCGCGGTCACGCGGTGGCCGACTACACGGTCGTCCCGACCTCCGCCCTCCTCCCCGTCCCCGAGGGGCTGAGCCTCGACGATGCCGCGACGCTGCCCATCGCGGGCGCCACCGCCGCGGCCGCGCTGGCCCCGCTCGCGCTCGGCCCCCAGGACACCGTCCTCATCGGCGGCGCGGCGGGCGGCGTCGGCGTCCTTGCCGTGCAACTCGCGGCCGCCACCGGAGCCACCGTCGTGGCCACCGGATCCCCGGCCAACCACGACTTCCTCGCCGGGCTGGGCGCCCTCCCGGTGGCCTACGGCGACGGCCTCGCCGACCGGGTCCGCGGGCTGACCGATCGCCCCGTGACCGCCGCGGTCGACCTCCAAGGCACCGCGACCGTCGAGGCCGCGCTCGCCCTGGGCGTCGCTCCCGAGCGCATCACCGCGATCGCTGCTGGTGGAGACCTGCCCGCGGGCGTCATCTCGACCGGCGGGGCGGCTGCCGCTCCGGGTGCCCTCGCCGACGTTGCCGCTCGGGTCGCCTCCGGCGAACTGCGCGTGGAGATCGCCGGACGCTATCCGCTCGACGAACTCCCCGCCGCCGTCGCGCGGCTCGCCGAGGGGCACGTGCGCGGCAAGCTCATCGTCGTCGCCTGAGTCACCCCCGTGCCGGGCGCCCCGGATCGGCGTCCGGTGCGGGTCACCCCGCCCGCAGCGCGCGGGGCAACGCCTCCAATAACCGCAGCCACAGCTCCGAGGCGGTCGGGTAGGACGGCACCGCGTGCCGCAGCACGTCGACTGGCACCCGGCCGACGATCGCGATGGTCGCGGCATGCACCAGCTCGGCCACGTCCGGGCCCACGAAGGTCGCACCCACCACGACCCCCGCGTCAGCGTCCACGACGAGCTGTGCTCGGCCCGACGCGTCGTCCTGCAGCAGGCTCGCCCCGGCGGCGGCCGTCCAGGGCACGGACGCGGTCACGATCCGGCCCCCGGCCGCCCGCGCCGCGGCCTCCGTGAATCCGACGGCCGCCACCTGGGGATCGGTGAACACGACCTGGGGCACCGGCACGACTTCCGGGGTGGGGGCGTCCGCCTCGGCACCCCCGAAGCGGTGCGCCAATGCGGTGCCCAGCACCCGCGCCCGATACTTCCCCCAGTGCGTCAGCGGCGCTTCTCCGCTCGCGTCGCCCACCGCGAACAGCCACGGCGGCAGCCGACCGGCCACCACGTCGGCCGCGGTCAGGCCGACCGACTCCAGGCCGACGTCCCCCAGCCGGGGAATCCGTCCCGTCGCAACCAGCACCTCGTCGACGTCCAGCGAACCGCCCGGCCACTCCACGCGGACCGGTCCGCCGTGGACGCGGCCCAGTCCCGTGGCGCGTGCGTCCGGCCGGGACGCCGACGTGGCCTCGACGCCGAACCGCACCTCCACCGACGCCGCTCGCAGCCCGTCGGCGACCAGCGCGGACGCGAACGGCTCCTGCTGGGGGAGGAGCCGGTCCCCGCGCACCAGGAGGGTCACCTTCGAGCCGAGCGCCGCCATCCAGGTGGCTGCCTCGGTGGCGACGACGCCGCCGCCGACGATCGCGAGCCGGGCCGGCACCTCGACGACGCCGGTGGCGTCCCGCGACGTCCACGCCTCGAGGCCCCGATAGGGCGCAGGCACCGCCGGGACGCTCCCGGTAGCCAGCACCACCGCGTGGCGGGCCGTCAGCGTGCGGACGCCGTCGGGCCCGGCCACCCGGACGGTGCGCTCACCGGTGAGGGTCGCGTGGCCACGGACCGGCGCCAGGCCCGCGTCCTCGGCCCAGCGCACCTGGCCGGCGTCGTCGTAGCCGGAGACCCAGGCGTTCCGCCGGGCCAGCAGGGCGTCCGGGTCGAGGCGGGTCCCGGTCACGCCCGGCAGGTGCGTGGCCGAGCCGAGCACGCTGAGGGGGCGCAGCAGCGCCTTGCTGGGGATGCAGGCGTAATAGGAGCACTCGCCGCCGAACAGTTCGCCGTCGACGAGGGCGGCGTGCAAGCCGGTGCCGTCGGTGGCGTACTGCGCGACGTTCTCCCCGACGGGGCCACCGCCGAGAACTATGAGGTCGAACGTGTCCGGTTCCATGACTCCCAGGGTGGCACGCAGGTAGCGTGGTGGCATGGTCACGATCCGTAGCACCGCCATCGTTCCCACCGACCGGGCGGCCCGGTTCGGCAAACAACTGAGTTCGCACCTCGGCCGCCGTCTGGGCGGTGAGTGGCTCGACGACGAGCAGCGCGGCAGCGTGAACTTCGAGGTGGCCACCGCCACCTTGGAGGCCTCTCCCGAGGCTCTGACGCTGACCGTCCTCACCGACGACCCCGACGCCGTGGAACGCTTCGAGAACGTGGTGGGACGGCACCTGGTGCGGTTCGGGCGCGAGGCGAATTTCGTGGTGACCTGGCATCGCTCCGACGGCGGCGCCGGCAGCGAGCAACGGTTCGACGATCCCGAGGACGAGCACCCTGCCCGTCCCGCACGTGAGGGCGAACACGCCCAGGAGGAGCAGCGATGACGCGCGTAGAGACCGACAGCATGGGGCCGATCGAGGTGCCGGAGGACGCCTACTGGGGTGCGCAGACGCAGCGCTCCCTGGGCAACTTCGACATCGGCCGCGACACCTTCGTGTGGGGCCGTCCCATGATCAAGGCGCTCGGCGTCCTGAAGAAGGCGGCCGCCCAGGCCAACGGCGAGCTGGGCGAGCTGCCCGCCGACATCGCCGACTACGTCGTGCGTGCCGCCGACGACGTGATCGCCGGACGCCTCGACGACCAGTTCCCGCTGGTCGTGTTCCAGACCGGTTCCGGCACCCAGTCCAACATGAACGCCAACGAGGTCATCAGCAACCGGGCCATCGAGCTGGCCGGCGGGGAGCGTGGCTCGAAGAAGCCGGTTCACCCCAACGATCACGTCAACCGTGGCCAGAGCTCCAATGACACCTTCCCGACCGCGATGCACATCGCCGTGGTGGGCGAGCTGAACGATCGCCTCTACGGCGCGATCACGCACCTGCGCGACACGCTGGCCGCCAAGGCCGACGACTTCGCCGAGGTCGTCATGGTGGGCCGGACCCACCTCCAGGACGCCACCCCGGTGACGCTCGGGCAGGTCATCAGCGGCTGGGTCGCCCAGATCGACTTCGCGCTGGAGGACATTCACCACGCCGAGGTCGGCGTCCGGGAGCTGGCCATCGGCGGCACCGCCGTGGGTACGGGCCTCAACGCGCACCCCGATTTCGGCAAGCTCGCCGCCCAGAAGATCTCCGAGGAGACCGGCCTGGAGTTCGTGCAGGCGCCCAACCTGTTCGCCAGCCTGTCGGCCCACGATGCCCTGGTCGAGGTCAGCTCGGCGCTGCGGCTGCTCGCCGGCGCGATGATGAAGATCGCCAACGACGTCCGCTGGTACGCCTCCGGGCCGCGCAACGGCATCGGCGAACTGCGGATCCCCGAGAACGAGCCGGGCAGCTCGATCATGCCGGGCAAGGTCAACCCGACCCAGAGCGAAGCGGTCACCATGGTTGCCACCCGGGTGTTCGGCAACGACGCCACGGTCGGCTTCGCCGGGAGCCAGGGCAACTTCCAGCTCAACGTGTTCAAGCCGGTCATGGCGCATGCGGTGCTGGAGTCGACCCGCCTGCTTGCCGACGCCGCACGGTCGTTCACCGATCACGCCATCGCCGGGCTGGAGCCGAACCTGGAGCGCATCCAGGCCAACCTGGACAGCAACCTGATGCAGGTCACCGCCCTCAACCGCCACATCGGCTACGACGCCGCCGCGGCGATCGCGAAGGACGCCAACAAGACGGGGTCGACGCTGCGCGAGGCGGCGCTGCGGTCCGGCAAGCTCACGGAGGCCGAGTTCGACGCCTGGGTCGTGCCGATGGACATGACCCACCCGTCGGCCGCCGAGTGAGCCGAGGGCCGCTCAGCTGACACAGCACCGCCGGGGCCCGCGATTCGTCGCGGACCCCGGCGGTGTCGTGCGTGTGGCTGCTCAGTTGCCGAACGAACCAGGCATGTCGAGGGAGTAGTACTTCCCCTGGTAGGTGGCGCCGGCCCAGATGTTGATGGACTTCTTCGCGGTGCCGCTGATGGCGACCCGGCCCGCGTAGGAGACGTAGTTGCCGGTGTCGATGGCGTAGTTCTTGAAGTCCCGGCTCTCCACCTTGAGCTGCATGGGGATCCGCTTGCCGGTGTTGTTGTAGAGGATCGCGCAGTTGGTCCCACTCTTGGCGGAGGAGTAGAACACCTCCAACCGGAGGATGACGCGCTGCGCGCTGTCCCGCGCAACCTTTCCGCCGACGTAGGAACCGGCGCAGGTCGACGGCGTCGAGCCGTTGCCTCCGGTGTAGGTGGCGGCGCTCGCGCTGGGGGCGGTCGTGGTGATCAGCGCGAGGGCGCTGACGGCGGCCAGGGCGCCGGTGAGCAATCGGGAACGAATGGACATGGGGGGCTCCTTCGTGATGCGGGGTGAGGTCATACTTCGGGGGGTGATCGGTCCGCGGTGAAGCGGGCCGACCAAGGGGGACGTTATTGACCCGGAGCGCCGGGGTCAAGCCCGGCAATA
>NZ_DAIOIA010000003.1:26286-55030 GCF_036744435.1 Propioniciclava sp.
CCTTCGGCGGGTGAGGATCGCCACCTGGAACGTGAACTCCGTCAAGCAGCGGATCCCGCGGCTGCTGCCGTGGCTGGAGGAACGCCACCCCGACGTGGTGTGCCTGCAGGAGACGAAGCTGACCGACGCCGCCTTCGAGGAGCTGCTCGCCGAGCCGCTGGCCGAGCGCGGCTATGCGTTCGCCCACCACGGTCAGGGGCAATGGAACGGGGTGGCCGTGCTGTCGCGGGTCGGATTGGACGCCGTGGAGCGTGGCTTCCCCGGCCAGCCCGACTACGACGGACGCGCGGAGGCCCGGGCCGTCGCGGCCACCTGTGGCGGCGTCCGCGTTTGGAGCCTGTATGTCCCCAACGGGCGCGAGGTCGACTCGGATCATTACGCCTACAAGCTTGCCTGGCTGGATGCCCTGGCTGCGGCCACGGTCGGCGAGCCGGAGCTGGCGCTGTGCGGCGACATGAACATCGCCCCCGCCGACGCCGATGTGTTCGACCCCGGCGCCTTCTCCGGGCACACGCACGTGACCGTGCCGGAGCGGCGACGGCTGGCGGCGTTCGGGCTGACGGACGTGGTGCGGGAGCGCTGGCCCGAGCAGCGCGTGTTCAGCTACTGGGACTACCGGGCGGGCATGTTCCATCAGGACCTGGGCATGCGGATCGACCTCGTCCTCGCCTCCGACTCGGTCGCGGCGCGCGTCCGGGCGGCGTGGGTCGACCGCCAGGCCCGCAAGGGCAAACTCCCCAGCGATCACGCGCCCGTCATCGTCGACCTGGACGACGCCCCCGACGGAGACATCGGGCCGATGGTCCCGCCGCCATCCCGCCCGGCCACGCGCCGCCGGGTGACTCTGCCGCAGGGCTCGCGCTGAGGCCGCCCCCGGGTCGGCCCCACGCGGCACAGGCGTTCGGTGGATCAGCTGGCGCGGGTCTCGGGGCGATAGACCAAGTCTTGGTAGTCGGGGTGCCGGTTGATCCAGTCGGTGACGAACGGGCACGTGGACAGCACATGCATGCCCTGGCTGCGGACGTAGTCGAGGGTCTCGCGCACCAGCCTGCCGCCCAGCCCCAGGCCCTCCCAGCGACGATCGACGCGGGTGTGGGTGAACACGATCAGCTCGCTGGTCTGCTCATAGGACGCCCACCCCAGCACCTTGCGGCCCTTGCGCGCCTCGAAGCGGCGACGCTCGGGGTTGTCGATCACCTCGACACCGGTCAGCTCATCCATGCCTCATCATACGTCGGGTTCCCCCTGCTCAGGAGGCTTGGAAGCGTGCATGGACCGTAGCCCCGCCGGTGACGTCCTCGGGGGTGAGTTCGGTGGTCTCCGCCGCCTTCCCGCGTGCCAGCGCCGCCATCGGGGCGCCGGGCCCGGGACCGGAACCGCCGCCGACCGACAGCAACCCCGGATCGGCGACCTCCACCACCGTCACGGTCGTCAGGCCGCACGCCTTGGCGATGGCCGCGGCGCGCTGCCGGGCATCAGCGACGGCCTTGCCGAGCGCCGAGGCCTCCACGCGCAACCGGGAGGCATCCGTGAGCGTCCAGCGGACCTGCTGCACGTTCGTCACCTCGGAGGCGCCCCAGGCGGCGACCCGTTCGGCAAGCGCCGAGAAGTCGGCGAACGTGGCCCGGATCGTCGCCGAGGCCCGGTATCGCCGGTCGCCGAGGGTGCCCTTCGGGGTGGTCGGCTGCCACGACGACGTCGTGAGCGGTCCGACGCTGAACCAGGTGACGGGAGTGCCCTCCTGCGCGGCCAGGCCCCGGAGTTCAGCGTCGATCCGTGCCGACTCGGCCTGCACGTGGCTGGCGGCCCGGCGAGGGTCGGAGTCCTCGGCGAGCAAATGCAGATCGACGGTGCCGCGCTCCGGCGGCAGTGCGTACTCGCTCGTCCCGATCACGGTGATCTCCATGGAGCCCTCCCCGGCGTCGTTGGATGGTGACCCCACGGTAGTGGGTGGCGCGAACCCCGGACCGGTTCGATCCCCGCCCTTGCGGAGGCGGGCGCGCGGGGACACGGTGGAAGGGAGCGAAGGAGACAGCATGAAGCAGGCACAGGTACGGCAGGCCGGAGCGGAACCGGTCCTGGTCGAGGTTCCCGGCCCGGTCGCGGGCCCCGGCCAGGTCCTCGCCGACGTCGTCGCGGTGGGCGTCCATCCCCTCGTGCGCGCGGTCGCGGGCAACCGGCACTACGGCGCCTCGGGGGACTGGCCCATGACGCCCGGGGTCGATGCGGTGGCCCGCGTCGACGGCGTCCTGTCCTACATCGGCGGCTTCCACGGCCCCGGCACCCTTGCCGAGCAGGTCGTCATCCCCGCGGGGAGCCAGCTTCCGCTCCCCGCCGGCGCCGATCCCGCCGTCGTCGCCGCGGCGATCAACCCGGGAATGCCGTCGTGGATGGCGCTGCAGGAGCGCCGGGCCGACGTCGGGGACCTGGGGCTCGTCGTCGTCCTGGGCGCCACCGGCGTCGCCGGCATCCTCGCCGTTCAGAGCGCCTTCGTTCTCGGGGCCTCCCGGGTACTCGCGGTCGGACGCGACGCGGGCCGGCTGGCGCGCGCGGCCGACGCCGGGGCCGAGGTGGTCGCGCTCGGCGGAGAGGCCGGCGACGACGCGGATGCGCTACGGGCCGCCCTCGGGGAGGCGACGCCGACCCTGGTTCTCGACTTCGTGTGGGGCCCGGTGGCCGAGGCGATGTTCACCGCCATGCAGCGCCGCTCTCTCGCGGAGGCGTCCGGGGGGACCGTGCACGTCGAGATCGGGGGTGCGGCCGGGGAAACGGCGCGCGTGCCCGCATCCTTGTTGCGCAGCCGCCCTTACACGATCCACGGGTCGGGCGGCGGTTCGGTCTCCTTGGAGCGCCGGGCCGCGCTGATGCCGGGCTTCATGGCGCGGCTGGCCGACGGCAGCATCGTCGCCCCGGTGTGCACCTTTCCCCTCGCGGCGGTCGTGCAGGCTTGGACGGCGACCGGTGACGCGCGGGCCGTCGTCCTGCCGCAAGGCTGATCGTGGACGCCGCAACTCTCCTGGCGCGCCTGCGCGTACCGGTCGTGGCCGCCCCCATGTTCCTGGTCTCGGGCCCGGGGCTGGTGTCCGCCTGCTGCCGCGCCGGTGTGCTGGGCACCTTCCCGGCGCTCAACCAGCGCACCACCACGGCCTTCGAGTCGTGGCTGGACGCCCTGGAGGCGGATCTGGAGCCCGGGGACGCGCCCTTCGGCGTCAACCTCATCGTCCACTCCTCCAATCCCCGGCTGCGGGCCGACCTAGAGGTCGTCGTCGCGCACGAGGTGCCGGTCGTCATCACCTCCCTGGGGGCCGCCCGAGAGGTGGTGGACGCCGTGCACTCCTACGGCGGCCTGGTGCTGCACGACGTCACCACGCCGCGGCACGCCCGCAAGGCCGCCGAGGCGGGAGTCGACGGGCTGATCCTGGTCGCGGCGGGGGCGGGCGGACACGCCGGGACCGTGAACCCGTTCGCGCTGGTGGCGAGCGTCCGGCCGTGGTTCGACGGGCTGCTGCTGCTCGCGGGCGGGTTGTCGACCGGCTCCGACGTGCTCGCCGCTCAGGCCATGGGTGCGGACCTGGCCTACCTCGGGACGCGGTTCCTCGCCACCGCGGAGGCGGATGCCGCGTCCGGATACCGCGAGATGCTGGTGGCGGCCGACGCCACTGACATCGTGTACACCCCGGCGGTGAGCTCGGTTCCCGCGAGCTTCCTGCGCGCCAGCCTGGAGGCCGCGGGCATCGACCCCGACGCCGACCCGGGTGGCGTCGACCTCACCCATCTGACGCGCCCGGGCGAGGGCGGGGCGATGGCGTGGCGGGACGTCTGGTCCGCGGGCCAGGGCGTCGCGGCGATCGCCGACGTCCCCACCGTGGCGACGCTGGTGGATCGTCTGGCGGCCGAGTACACCGCGGCCCGCAGCAGGCTGGCGTGAGCCTCCCCGGCGCGGCCGGGCCCTGGCGTCGCGAGCGGAGCGTCACGGTCGGCCCGGTGACGATGGCCCTGACCGAGACCGCCGGGCCCGGGGATCGGGTCTTCGTGCTCGTCCACGGCATCGGCATGGGCCGGGCCGTGTTCGACGACCTGGCCGCGGCCCTCGCCGTGAGGGGACGAGTGCTGGCGTTCGACCTGCCCGGGTTCGGTGACTCGCCCGAACCCGGCACCGCGATGTCGCTGGAGACGACCGCCGCCGTCGTCGCGGACGCGGTGGCGCAGGAGGCCCCCGGCGGCGCGATCTGGGTGGGCCACTCGATGGGGACCCAGATCGTCGCCGAAGCGGCCGTCCAGCGGCCCGAGCTCGTGCGCGCGCTGGTGCTCATCGCCCCGACGGTCGACGCCGCAGCCCGCACCGCGTCGCGGCAGGTCTGGCACATGATCCGCGACCTCGCCGGGGAGTCGCCGCGCGTCCTGGCGATCGGCCTGTGGCAGTACGCGAAGACCAGCCCGGCGTGGTTCGCCCGCAAGCTTCAGTTCATGCTCGCCCACCACCTGGAAGGGGTCACGCCCCGTATCGCCGCACCGACCCTGGTGCTGCGGGGCGAGCACGACCGGGTGTGCCCCGCCCCCTGGACCTGGCAGGTCGCCGCGTCGATCCCCGGGGCGTCGTTCGCCCAGATCCCCGGCCGGGGGCACGAGGCGGTCATCAAGGGCGCTGAGCCCGTGGCGGACATGATCGGGGTGTTCGTGGACGACCTCGACTGAGGCAACCCGGCGACGTGCGAGGCGTCCGCCATTAGGTTGGACGCCATGGTTGCGTTCGTGCTCGTCGGCTGGGGATACCGCTCGCATGCCTGGTGGGAGGCGGCGCGCGGTATCGGTGCCGAGTGCGTCGGCGTCGTGGTGCGCTCCCCGCGCGAGACGCCCGTCCCCGCCTTCGGCTCCCTGTCCGAGGCGATCGCGGCGACCGGAGCCCGGCTGGCGGTCGCGTCGGTGTCCTGGGATGCGACGCCCGCGATCGCCCGGGAGGCTGCCGACGCCGGCATCGGCATCGTCGTGGAGACACCGCCAGCCCCCGACAGCGGCGGGCTGGAGGCGCTGTGGCGCCACGTGGGGGCGACCGGACTGGTGCAGGTCGCGGAGCAGTACCCGCGCTATCCGTCACACGCCGCCCGCCTGGCGCTGACGGCGTCGGGAGTGATCGGGACGCCCACTCAGGTCCAGGTCAGTTCGACGCAGACGTATCACGCCCTCTCCCTGATGCGCGCCCATCTGGGCTGGCCCGATGGTGCGACCCGGGTGACGGCGACGACGGTGACTGCCCCCGTCCTGCAGCCGTTGTCGCGGGCGGGCTGGACGGGCGCGACCGAGCCGGAAGCGGCGACCACCACCCACGCCGTCCTCGACTTCGGCGACGGCCGCAGCGGGGTGTACGACTTCACCGACAACCTCACCCGGAACCTGCTGCGCTTCCGCCGGCTCACCGTGCGCGGGACGCTCGGCGAACTGGACGCCGACACGGTGGTCCGGTGGGGCGGCCCGGAGACGATCCTCACCTCGCGCATCGAGCGCCGGCAAAGCGGCTACGACCTGGACATGTCCGGATACGACACCGAGACGCTCAGCCACGACGGCCGCGTGCTGTGGCGCAACCCGTGGCCGGGCCTCCACTGGCCCGATGACACGCTCGCCACCGCGACGCTGCTGCGGGACGCGCTGGCGTGGGCCGCGGATGAGGGGCCGGAACCGTACCCACTGGAGCGGGCCCTGACCGATGCCCGGCTTGGCTTCGCGATCCAGGCCGCCGCGGAGGCGGGCGGCACGCTGACGGTGCCCGCCCCGCCCTGGGCTGGCTGACTCCCGCCCCGGACGGACCGGTGTGCGCTCAGGCGATCCGGTCGATGATCAGGGGACGTGCCGCGACGGTCTCACCGGGGGCCGCGAGGGTGACCGCGTCGGCGAGCACCTCCTCGGCGCGCCCGAACCGGGCGGGCTCGGAGGTGTGCAGGGTCAGGAGGGGCTGACCGGCGCGGACGGCGTCGCCCGGCTTCGCGTGCAACTCGATGCCAGCGGCGGCGTCCACCGGATCCTCCTTGCGTGCCCGGCCAGCGCCGAGCCGCCAGGCGGCGACCGCAACGTCCATGGCGTCGATGGCGGCCACGACCCCGTCGCGTTCGGCGCGCAGCACGTGCGTGTCGGCCGCGGTGGGCAGCGCCGCATCCGGATCCCCGCCCTGGGCGGAGACCATGCGACGCCATACATCCATGGCGCGCCCGTCGGCCAGTGCGGCCTCGACGTCGGCGTCCGGCCGGCCCGCCGCGGTGAGCATCTCCCGGGCCAGCGCGACGGTCAACTCGATCACGTCGGCGGGGCCGCCCCCGGCGAGCACCTCGACCGACTCGCGGACCTCCAGCGCATTGCCGACGGTCAGCCCGAGCGGAGTCGACATGTCGGTGAGCAACGCGATGGTGGTCAGCCCGGCGTCCGTGCCGAGATCGACCATGGTGCGAGCCAGTTCGCGCGCGCGGGACTCGTCGCTCATGAAGGCGCCCGCGCCGGTCTTGACGTCGAGCACCAACGCCCCAGTGCCCTCGGTGATCTTCTTGCTCATGATGGAGGAGGCGATCAGGGGGATGCAGTCGACGGTGGCGGTGGTGTCCCGCAGGGCGTACAGCTTCTTGTCGGCGGGGGCCAGGCCGGAGCCCGCCGCGCAGATGACGCCGCCCACCTCGCGCAGGATCGTGAACATCTCCTCGTTGGAGAGGTTGGCCCGCCAGCCGGGGATGGACTCCATCTTGTCCAGCGTCCCACCGGTGTGCCCCAGGCCACGGCCCGAGAGTTGCGGCACGCGGACGCCGAAGGCGGCCACCAGCGGAACCAGGGGCAGTGTGATCTTGTCGCCCACCCCGCCGGTGGAGTGCTTGTCGGCGGTCGCCCCCAGTGATGTGAAGTCGAGCCGCTCCCCGGACTCGATCATGGCGCGCGTCCAGCGCTCGATCTCGGGGCGACCCATTCCGTTGAGGAAGATCGCCATCGCGAGGGCGGACATCTGCTCGTCGGCGACCACGCCGCGGGTGTAGGCGTCGATCACCCAGGCGATCTGATCGTCGGACAAGGTCTGACGTTCTCGCTTGGTCCGGATGACGTCGACGGCATCAAAGGGCTCAACCATACCTACCAGCGTATGGGGAGGGGTGGGCCGGGAGCCAGCCGGGCGCGGGTGCCCGCGGGGCGCGAAAAAGCGCCGAGACCCAGGTGGTCTCGGCGCCGGTGTCGTGCGATCGGGGTCGATCAGCGCGGCTGGTCGTGGAACACGATCTCAGCCATGTGCTTACCCATGCCCCCGACCATCGCCGCCCGCAGGCTCAGGAACAAGAAACGCATCGTTCACTCCCAGTTCAATGGTATTTTTCCGGCTCAACGCCGCTCTGGCGGTAAATATACGCGTGTTGAGGGGGCTTGGCCAGCTCGCCCGGACGCGGTTGCAGCCGTTTGTCTCGGGTGTGTGTGGCCGGTGAGCGGAGGCGCCGGAGGCCTCCGGGCCCGAAGGTGGACGGGGTCGTGCTCGCCCGCTGGTCCTGGGCCGTGCGCGCCGCGCACGGCAGCGTCGCCCCCGCCCACGCCGTCCTCGGCGGTTGTGGGCTGCGGGAGCCGCTCACCTGGTCAGCCGCGCGGGGCCTCCAGCCAGGGCAGCGTCAGTGGCTAGGGGAAACGGGCGGGTGAGTAGATATCGTCCAGTTCACCTGGGAAAAAGCTGAGAGATCTTGCTAGCATCGCCATGCCTGACCGGAATGACGGATTCGCTCCGCCGGGAGGCAACACCCCCCCCCACAATTGAAGGTTTCTCTTCTCCATGTCACTCACGTTTACCCCGGCGTCTTTGCATGTTCACCAGGAATATCTCCTCCCCCGTGATGAGGTGGACTCCTCGCACCGTCCCCACCGGCTGATCGACTTCTTCGAGCGATCGGTCGACCACGATCCTGCCCTGATCGCGCTGGTGTGTGCGGGAGAGGAGGACACTTACGGGGATCTCGAAACCCGAGCCAATCGCCTCGCGCATCACCTGATGAGGCGCGGCGCCGGCCCCGGACGCCGCGTCGGAATCTACATTCCTCGCTCGCGTGACATGTACGTCGCCGTCCTGGGTGTCGTCAAGACCGGAGCGGCGTACGTTCCCATCGATCCGGCGGCACCCGCTGATCGGGTCGAGTATTTCGCCTCCGACGCTTCCCTGGTGTGCCTCGTCACCGTTGCGGAGAAAGCGGACGTGGCGCGGGAATCGGGGGTCCCGCTGGTCGTCGTGGACGCCGAAGCGGACGACATCGCCCTCGCCTCCCCGTCGCGGCCCCAGGTGGACCGGGGCGGTGATCCCGAGGCCTACGTGATCTACACGTCCGGCTCGACCGGCCGCCCCAAGGGTGTCCTCGTGCCGCACTCGGCCATCACGAACTTCGTCGACGTCGTCATCCAGATCTACGACGTCCGGCCGACCGACCGCGTCTATCAGGGCCTCACGATCGCCTTCGACTTCTCGCTGGAGGAACTGTGGCCCACCTGGGGGGTCGGCGCCACGATGGTCGCGGGCCCCGTCGACGGCCGGCAGGTCGGCAGCGGGCTGGCCGACTTCCTGGAGGAGAACCGGGTCACCTTCTACCACGGCGTCCCGACCGTCCTGGCGACCGTCGACCGCGATCTGCCCCTCTTGCGCACCCTCAACCTCGGCGGGGAGGCCTGCCCGCAGGGGCTCGTCGAACGCTGGGGCGGTCCCCACCGGCGCATCCTGAACACCTACGGCCCGACCGAGTGCACCTCCTCCTGCACCTACGCCGAACTCGTGCCGGGGCGCCCGGTCACCATCGGCGTCCCGCTGCCCACCTACTTCGCCGCGCTCCTGGACGATGACGGCCGCCCCGTCCCCGCAGGGGCGATGGGGGAACTGGCCATCGGCGGCGTCGGCGTCGCGATCGGCTACCTCAACCGGCCCGAACTCACCGCCGCCAAGTTCATCACCAACGAGCACGGCGACCGGTTGTACCGCACCGGAGACCTGGTCCGGCTCACCGCCGACGGTGAACTGGAGTACCTGGGACGCGCCGACGCGGAGGTCAAGGTGCGCGGCCACCGCGTCGACCTGGGCGAGATCGAGACCTCCCTGCAGGAGAACGACGCCGTTCAGGCCGCCGTCGTCACCCTGATCGACAAGGAGAGCAACGGCGGACGCCTCGCCGCCTTCGTCCTGCTGGCCCGCCGTGTCGACGACGTGGATGCGCTGCGGCACGCCCTCCACGATCACGCCCGCGGCAAGCTGCCGCCCTACATGGTTCCCGACTACATCGACGTGATCGACACCATCCCGCTCATGCCCTCGGGGAAGGCCGACCGCAAGGCCCTCCCGCGCCCGGCGACCGACCCGCTGGTGAGCGTCGGGGAGTACGTTCCCGCCGACGGCGAGATCGAGACCTTCCTCCAGGCCGCGTGGGCGGACACCCTGGGGCTGCCGCCCGATGCCCTCTCCGTGACCGCCAACCTGTTCGACGACCTGGGCGGGCACTCACTCGTCGCCGCCACGCTGGTCTCGGCACTGCGTCGCAGCGGCCGCTTCGGGATGGCGGGCCTGGCCGTTCCCGAACTCTACGAGCACCCCACCATCCGGCGGCTCGCCGCCCACCTGGAGTCGAGCGGACCCGACCGGGGGAGCGGCGACACCGCCGAAGCCGTCGCGGCGCGGCGGCCGCCACGCCCCAGCACCGGCCGGATCGTGGCGTTCGGGCTGGGCCAGCTGGCCTGGATCGTGCTCTTCGTCGCCGTCGCCATGCTTCCCATCGGCGTCATCTACGCGCTGAACGAAGGCGAGCCGAGCATCGCGATGCTTGTCGAACTCATGCTCAGCGTGCCCGTCTCCTACCTCGTCTCCCGGTGGGGGCTGCCGACGCTGGCCGCCGTCTTGTTCGGGCGCCGCATCGAGGAGGGAGCCCACCCGCTGTACGGCCTGATGCACCTGCGCGTGTGGATCGTGACCCGGGCGATGTCCCTGTCTCCGATGCCGCGGCTCGCCGGGTCGCCCTACGCCAACACCTACCTGCGCTGGTGCGGCGCCGAGGTAGCGGCGAGCGCGCACCTGGGCACCGCCGAGATCCCGCTGCCGAGCCTGATCACCGTCGACGCCAACGCGACCGTCGGCTACGCCACACACCTTGCTGGCTACGAGATTCACGGCGGCTGGCTGCACATCGGCCGGATCGTCGTCGGCCGGCACGCCATGGTGGGCGCCAACGCGGTGCTCGCGCCCGGCGCTCGCGTCGGGGCGCACGGCGTCCTGGGCGACCAGTCGTTGCTGCCCCAGGGAGTCCGCGTGCCGGCCCGCGAATGGTGGGACGGGTCACCCGCGGCCCGTGGCGCCCGGGAGGCCGACCCGGTGGTCGGTGAGATGCTCACCTGCCCGCGCGCGCCCACCACGTGGGGCGGCCCCCAGCGGCAGCGGTTCCTGCTGAGCATCGCCGCCTTGGAACTGTTGCCCATGGGCGCCCTCGTCCCGGCCGTCGTGCTGGTGTGGACGATGCTGATGTCGTTCGACCACATGGCCGCGCTGTGGGCCACCGTGGCCACCGGGCCCCTGTTCGTCGCGACGGTGTGCACCCTCATCTTGATCATGCGGCGGTTCGCCCTGGAGAAGACGCCCATCGGCATCCACCACCTGCGCTCGACGCTCGGCGTGGAGAAGTGGTTCTCCGACCAGTTGCTCGGCGTCAACCTCGAACTCACCAACTCGCTGTTCGGGACGCTCTATACCCCTCACTGGTTGCGACGGCTCGGCGCCCACATCGGCCGCAACACCGAGATCGCGACCATCGCCAACATCGACCCCGACCTGCTGAGCCTGGGGGAGGGGTCCTTCGTCGCCGACATGGGCTCGGTCGGCGCCGCCATCTACGCCAACGGCCACGTCGCCTTCCGGCCGACCTCGGTGGGCGACCGTGCATTCGTCGGCAACGCGGCCTTCGTCCCCTGCGGCAGTTCCATGGGCGACGACTCCCTGATCGGTGTCATGTCGATCCCGCCCACAGCCGGTATGCCGGCCGGGACCTCGTGGCTCGGATCCCCGGCGATCTTCCTGCCGAAACGGGAGATCTATGAGGAGTTCGACGAGTCGACCACGTTCGCGCCGCCGCGCTGGAAGGTCGTGCTGCGCTACATCGTGGAGTTCGTCCGGATCACGCTGCCCGGAACGCTGCTGGGGCTGTCGACCTTCGGCACGCTGATGGTGGTGTCGTTCCTGGCGGCGGAGAGCCCCGCCTGGCTGACCGTCGCCGCCACCCCCCTCGTCGCGCTCGGCTTCTCGGTCCTCACGGTGCTGGTGGTGGCCGCCATGAAGTGGCTGCTGCTGGGGCAGTACCGGCCACGCGTGGAGGCGCTGTGGAGCGGATTCGTGCGGCGCACCGAGTTCATGACCGGCATCTACGAGGCGACCGCCGTCCCCGTGCTGCTCCAGACCCTGACCGGGACCCCGATGCTCGCGCCGATGCTGCGCCTGTTCGGCGTCACCGTCGGCCGGCGCGTCCTCCTGGACACCACCTACCTCACCGAGTTCGACCTGGTCCACCTCGGCGACGATGTCGCCGTCGGGGCCCATGTCTCCCTCCAAACGCACCTGTTCGAGGATCGGGTGATGAAGATGGGCCGGGTGCGGCTGGAGGAAGGCAGCTCGATGGGCGTCCGCGGCATCGTCCTCTACGGTGCGACCCTGGGCTCCCATGCGGAATTGGCGCCGTTGTCGCTGGTGATGAAGGGCGAGTACATCCCCCCAGGGACGCGCTGGATCGGCATTCCCGCGCGTCCGGACACCACGGCGCCACCGCCACCCGGGGAGGCGGCGAGCGTCGGCGGTCCGCAATGACGGCCGTGCCGCAGCGGGCCCGGTCGGCGGACCTCCCCCCGGCGCCGAGCCTCCCGCCGGACGTCCCCGCTCAGGGCGGCACCCTCACGCACGCGTGCGCCGCCGAGTCATCGCCCTCGCCCCCACCCCGCGCGACCCGCATCCGGGTCGCCGGGCTCGACCTGGCACGCGCGCTAGCGGTGCTGGGCATGATGACGGTGCATCTGACGCCCCTCGTGTCGGACGACGGGATGCGCCCCCTGGCGTGGATCGTCGCCTCGGGGAACTCGGCGGCGCTGTTCGCCGTCCTGGCCGGTGTCGGGGTGGGCCTGACCACCGGACGCAACCACCCCCCGAGCGGCCGCGCCTGGACCGGCGCGGCCCTCAACCTCGTGGTGCGGACCCTGTTCATCGGGACGCTCGGGTTGCTGCTGGGGTTCCTCGTGGACGCGGACCAGGCCAGCATCATCCTGCCCACCTATGCGGTGCTGTTCGTCATGCTCGTCCCGATCCTGCGGGCGAGCGCACGGTTCGACCTGGTCCTGGGCCTGCTGGCCGCCGTCGGTGCGCCGCTGGTCAGCCACGTCATCCGGCGAACCTGGGAGCTGCCAGGTTCCGCGGCGCTGGCGTCGAACCCGAACCTCACCCTGGTGGATCTCGCCGCGGACCCCGCCGGGAGCCTGGTCACCGTGATGCTCACCGGCACCTTCCCGGCGTTGACCTGGTTCGCGTACGCCTGCGTCGGGCTGGGGATCGGCCGCACCGCCATCGGACGCCGCCACGTCGCCGCCTCGCTCCTCGCGTTGGGGGCGGCCCTCGCCGCGTTCGCCTCCCTGGCGGGCTGGCTGCTTCTCGACGTGGTCGGTGGTCGCACGCAACTCGCCGCCGTGGCGTCGCGGAGCATGTCCCTGGAGGCCTACACCGACATCCTGGTGTGGGGGGCGGACGGCACCTTGCCGACGACGACCCGGTGGTGGAATGCGGTCCTGGCGCCCCACACCGGCACCCCGCTCGATCTGCTGTTCACCCTGGGCATCGCCTGCGGCGTGCTTGGCGCCTGCCTCATCGTCGGGCGCGTGGTCGCCCGTCCGCTGCGCCCGCTCACCACCCTCGGGTCGATGCCGCTGAGCGCGTACGTGGGGCACCTCCTCATGCTGCAGGTTCCGGTCCTGGCCGACGCCTCCTGGCTGTCGCTGCTGGTGCAGTTCGCGATCCTGCTGGTGGCGGCGGGGTTGTGGCGGCTGTGGTTCTCCAGGGGGCCGCTGGAGATGGTCCTGGGGGTCTTCACCTCGACGGTCAAGCGCTGGCTGCCGTCCGAACCACCCGCTCCGGCGCGCGGGTGAGGGCGCCGCGCTGCGATGTCTGGCTGGTGCGCGGCTCCCTGCGGGGGCGTCGCCTCCTGGATGCCGTCCTGGCACCCTCGTTCGTCGCTCCCGGCTGGGAGCTGGGGCGCCGGTGCGGGGTCTGCGGGGGGACCGATCATGGCAGGCCCGTGCTGCCGTGGCCGGGGGCGCCCTCGGTCTCCTTGTCGTACACGGACGGCTGGGGGGCGGTCGCGCTGGCCGGCGGCCCCGTCGGCGTCGACGTCGAACGCCGGTTCGGGCGGTCCGGACTGGAGGCCCTGGCCGAGTGGGTCTGGACTCCTGCGGAGCGCGTCCGGGCACGGGGGGTGCCCGACTGGTCGGGACGGCTCTACCGCGACTGGACGCGGAAGGAGGCCGTGCTTAAGGCGCACGGGGTCGGGCTGAGCGTCCCCATGTCGACGTTCGAGGGTGGTCGTCGCCTCGTCCGGGTCCCCGGGTTCCGGCCCCTGGCGGTGTTCGGGCTGGGCCGATGGTCGCCGCCGGGAGTGGTGGCCGCCGTCGCGGTCGCGCCCGGGGTCGAGGTGAGGGTACGGGTCGTGTCGGGCCCGGTCACACCTCGTCGATGACGAGGGATCCCTGGTAGCTGTCGATCAGGTGGCCGCCAGCAGGCTGGCGGGCGAGCCAGTAGGTGGGCCGGTTCTTCGCGTGGAGCCGCACGGGGCGTCCCTGGGCGGACATCTGCACGATGGCCCGGTAGCTGAACCGGACGGTGATCTCCTCGGTCGTGGCGTCATAGTCGACGGCCCCGCGTTCGATGGCCTGGGTCCGCAGCATCGTGTCCCGGCCCGGTTTGGTGACCTGGGCGCGGGGGCTCCAGCCGCTGAATTGCAGCACGTTGAGGTTGCCTCGGGCCGTCGAGTCGCCCTGGACGGCGAGGGCGGCTTGCTCCGTCCAGTACGGCTTGGCGGTCTCGCTGAGGTCATCGAGCACCGTTCGGGCGAGCTGGTCGGCGGTCGGCGGGTGCGCCGGGTCCATCAGGTCTTCCTGGAACTGGTGGGCGAGGGCGAAGTCGACGGCGAACCGCCAGGCCGCGGCAGCCTCGTCGGCGCCGACGGCGTCCACGACGGCCGCCGAGTAACTGGGCTCGCGTACCCAGCGGGCAGGCGTGACCGCATCCGGGTCGTAGACGGTGGCGCAGCCGGTCAGGGTGAGGGGGAGGAGCGCGGCGAGCAGCAGGCTGCCGAGCAGGCGAAGGCGTGGCATCGGGGTTTCCTTCAGGGCGGGGGTGTGCCGAGCAGGGCAATCCTCACTCTATCGCTTGAGGGGAGGGTGGGGCCCGGCGCGCCGGGCGAGGAACCGGAGCCAGCCCAGCCACAGGGCGCCGAGCGCGGCCAGGGCGGCGAGACCCCACCCGAACCAGGTGGTGTCGAACTCGGGCACGGCGATCCCGGTCCAGGCGCCGACCAGCCCGGTGAGCGTCGCGCCCGCCACGAGCACGGCCGAAGTGATGGAGACGATCAGCAGCGCGATGTTGAGCCGTCGCCGGGCCGAGGTCTCGGCCGCGGTGTAGACCCGCAGCATCACGTGAGCGTTGATGGAGTCGCCGAGGGTCATCGCCGCGGCGAACGCGAGCGGCAGGCACAGCAAGGCGACCGGGGGGACCCCGGCGAGCGAGGCCGACGCGGTGAGCATGAGCAGGGAGATTGTGGACGCGGTGTCGAAACCGAGCCCGAACAGCAGTCCGAAGGCGTACACGTGCCCCGCGTGGCGCACCCGCGACAGCGGCGTCATGAGCAGGCGGCCCCACCAGCCGGTCGGGGCCAGCGCGTGGGTGTGCCCCACCGCGTCCGCACCGCGCACGGCCGCCACCAGCAGCGGGGTGTTGGCGGCGGCGACGGCGAGCAGGTAGGCCGCGGAGACTCCCGCACCGATGCTGCCCAGGACGGTCGCGAGCTGGGTGTCCGGGTCGATCGCCTCCCTCACCCAGGCGGCGCCGAGCACCACGGCGACGCCGGCGGCCAGCACCACCGTCGAGTGGCCCAGGGAGAACGCTAGCCCGACCCCGGCCGGATTACGCTGCTCGCCGAGCAGTTTGCGCGTGGAACCGTCGATCATCGCCAGGTGGTCGGCGTCCAGGGCGTGGAGCAGCCCCCGGCTGTAGGCGAACGCGATCATCGCCAGTCCGGCGGTGCCCAGGAGGTGACCGCCGAGGAACAGTGTCAGCGCAGCCACGTGCAGGGCGGCCACGGCGGCGACGTTCCAGCGGACCACCCGGCGGATCGCGGGGGCTGCGGGCCTGGCGGGGGTGGTCATGGCGGCACCCTAGCCGTGGCGGGGTTGCGAGCGGGCGGGGGCGTCGCGGAGCGGACCTGACTCAGGAGCAGCAGCGTTGACCCAACTGTATATATGCAATATATTCAGTATGTGCACATCGTCTTGTCCACCACATCGGGAACCCCGATGTACGAGCAGATCAAGGATCAGGTCCGCAGCGCCGTCTACGGCGGCGCCCTGACTCCCGGTCAGCCGCTTCCCTCCCAACGCGAACTCGCCCGCGACCTGCAGGTGAGCCTGATCACCGTCACCCGCGCCTACAACGACCTGGTGGCCGAAGGGATCATCGGCGCACGACAGGGCCGCGGCACCGTGGTGCTCGACGTCGACCCGCACCGGGTCCGCGCTCACCTCGACGACCGCATCGACCAGTCCCTGCGCGCGGCCATCATCGCTGCACGGCTGGGGGACCGCCCGATCGACGATCTGACTCAACGACTGTCCCGCCTCTGGGACGAGGAGCAACCACACCCATGACCACGCCCGTCGCCGCGCAACTGCGCGGCCTTGTCAAAGACCGAGGTCGCTTCCGGCTCGGCCCCGTGGATCTCACGCTGCCGTACGGCTACGTCACGGCGCTGCTCGGGGCCAACGGCTCCGGCAAGACCACGTTGATCAAGATCCTGCTGGGCCTCATCGCGCCCGCCGGCGGCGACGTCACGATCCTCGGGGCCGATCCGCAAACCCTGCCTGCGGGCGTCCGCGCGGTGCTGGACACCTCCTACTTCGTGCCCGATTGGCGGGTCGGGGAGGCCCTGCGCGCGCTGCGCACCACCGCGGAAGCCTGGGACGACGCGCTGGCGCGCCAGCTCGTGGAGCGCTTCGAGCTCCCCTGGAGCGGCCGGATCAAGGAGCTCTCGCGTGGGGAGGCGAGCAAGCTCAAGCTCACCGTCGCGTTGGCCGCGTGTCCACAGTTGCTGGTCCTCGACGAGCCGACCAGCGGTCTCGACCCGCTGGCCCGCGAGCAGGTGCTCCAGGTCATCCGGGAGTTCATGGTGGACCCCGAGCGCTCGGTGCTGTTCTCCACCCACATCCCCTCCGACCTGCCAGGGCTGGCCGATCAGGTCGTGGCCCTGCGGCAAGGGCAGGTCGTGCTCGACCGGCCCATGGACCAGCTCACCGAGGACTTCTTCGCGGTGAGGGGCGTGCGCGAGGAGCTGGATCGCCTGCCCGACGTCCTGATCGGCGTACGCCGCACGGCCACCAACTTCACCGCCCTCGTGGCGGCGGACCAGACCGCAGGCCTGCCGCCGAGCGTGCTCGTCGAGGCGGCCGACGTCGACGACGTCGCCAAAGCCCTCGCCGTCCCCGTGGAAGGAATCGACCTGTGAACACCCTCGGTTTCATGGCGCTGGACGCCCGCTCGGTGCGTCCCTACACGCTCCCCCTGATCGGGGCGGCCGTGCTCGGCGTGGCGGTCGGGCAACTGGGCAGTGCCGGGTACCCCACCGCCACGCTGTCGATCGCGGCGGTCATCGTCACGATGCTGGTCAGTTCGTACCTGTTCTCCCTGGACGAGCGCTCCGGCCTCGACACGCTGTATGGGCTGGTGCGCCTCACGCGGGCCCAGGTGGTGATCGGTCGTTATGCGACGCTCCTGACCGCGGCACTGGTGAGCACGCTGCTCGGCGTCCTGGCCTACCCGCTGGCCGCCTGGCGCGCGGGGGCCGACGCCTGGGCGGGGCTGCCCGAGGCCGCCCTCGGGGTCTGGTGCGGCGTCGGATGGATGATCGCCATCCAGGCGCCGGTGTGCTTCCGAAGCGGCTACACCAAGGCGCGCTTCATCCTGTTGGTGCTCGCCTTGGCCATGTTCTGCGTCGTCATGGGCGGCGCCTCGATCCTGCAGTTCTCGGTCGCCACGCAGTCCGGTCTGCCGGGCTGGGGACTCCCGGCGCTGGTGCTCGCCACCGCGGCCGCGCTGGTCGGCTCGGGTGCGCTGTCGATCCGCTGGTACCGGCGCCGCGACCTGTGAGTTGGCGCGGCGCCCGTCAGGCGCTGACGGGCTCCAGGCAGACCTCCGCGGCCGCCAGGGCGTGCGTGGCCATGGAGTCCAGGACGGGCAACGGCGAGTCGGACGGGGAGATGAGGAGTTCGATCTCCGTGCAGGCCAAGACGACGGCTTGGGCCCCCCGGGCGGCCAGCTTCTCGATCTCGGCGACGAACATCGCGCGGCTGGCGTCGGTGACGACACCCTGGGTGAGCTCGTCGAAGATGATCGCGTCGAGCGCGTCGTGCCGTTCCGGGTCCGGGGTGAGGGCCGTGATGCCGAACCCGGCCAGCCGGTCGGCGTAGAAGCTCTCGCCCATCACCCACTTGGTGCCCAGCACGGCGAGCCGGTCGTAGCCGTTGCGCCGCGCGGCCGCGCCGACGGCGTCGGCGATGTGCAGCAGCGGGACGTCCAGTGCGGCCGTCACGGCCGGAGCGACCTTGTGCATCAGGTTGGTGCCGATCAGCACGGTGTCGGCCCCCGCGTCCTGCAGCCGCCGTCCGGACGCCGCCAGCATGGCCCCCGCAGCCTCCCAGTCCTCGGCGAGCTGGCAGGCGCGCACGGCGTCGAAGTCGAGCGAGTCAATCAGGATGCGGGCGCTGTGGTGGCCGCCCAGCACCTCCTGAACCCGGGCGTTGATGATCCGGTAGTAGTTGATCGTCGAGTACCAGCTCATTCCGCCGATGATGCCGATGGTCTGCATGGCGTTCTTCTCCTCTGCGTCGCTCGGGAACGATCCTGGTCGTGCTCCTCAGATGCCGGAAGACCGAGAAACTCACCCGGGCATAAGCAACACTTATGGCATGGACGCACGTCGGCTGCTGTTGTTCCGGGTGATCGCCCGGGCAGGCTCGTTCTCCGCGGGAGCGCGGGAACTCGGCTGGACCCAGCCCGCGGTGAGCCAGCACATGTCCCGGCTCGAACGCGAGATCGGCACGCCGGTGTTCCGCCGCACCACCCAGGGCGTCACGCTCACCGACGCCGGTCAGACGCTGCTGAGGCGGGCCGACGAGGTGGCGGCCCTCCTGGCCGCAGCCGAGTCGGAGATGGTCGACTTCACCCTCGCCGGCGCGGGCCGGGTCCGGCTGGTCGCGTTCCCGTCCGCGCTGGCCACGGTGGTGCCGCGCGCGCTCGCCGCACTGGAGCACAGCCACCCGGGCGTCGCGGTCGAACTCAGCGAGGCGGAGCCTCCCGAGGCGATCGAGGCGCTGCGTGCCGGTACCGCGGACCTCGCGCTCACGTTCCGCTACGAGCACGAGGACGCCGCGCCCGGGCTGGTCGGCGTCCCGCTCGCGGTCGAGGCCGTCCGGCTCGTGGTGCCCGCCCGCGGCGACGCCGCGGGGCCGGATGCCGTTCACGATCTGCGGGATCTGCGGGAGGCCGTGTGGGCGGCGGGGTGCCCCCGCTGCCGCGCCCACCTGCTGCGGATCTGCGCGTCGGCCGGGTTCACCCCGCGCATCCATCACACCACCGACGACTACGTCGTCGTCCAAGCCCTCGTCGCCCAGGGGCTGGCCGTTGCGGCCCTGCCCGCATCCTCGCTGGACGCCCACGCGCACCCCGGCGTCACGGCCGTGGACGTTCCCGGGCTGGGGGCGCGCACCATCGAGGCGGTCGCGCTTCCGGGCATCGCCCGGGTCCCCTCCTGCGCGGCCCTGCTGGCGGCGCTATCGGCCGTGGCCTGAGGTGTCGGGGGCGCTTGCCCGGGCGGTGGGCGCGGGTGTCGGGGGCGCTTGCCCGGGCGGTGGGCGCGGGTGCCGGGCGGCTCCGTGGCGCCCCGTCCGTCAGGCCACCCCCTGTGGGTGATGCCGCGGCGCGGGGGTTGCTTCGACAATGCAGTTGTCGCCGACGACCTGACCGGTGCGACCACCGTCGGTGCGCTGCTGGCCCGCATCGGGGTGCAGCCCACCGTCATCCTGGACCACCACCAGCTCGCCGAGGTCGCGAACCCCGACGATGAGGTCATCATCGTCAGCACGGACTCGCGGCCGATGCCACCGGAGGTCGCCTTCGGGCGCGTCCACACCGCCTCAGGGGTTCTGCGGGATCTGGGTGCCCAGCACTTCAGCAAGCGGATCGACACCACCTGCCGCGGCTGCATCGGCGCCGAGACCGAAGGGATGATGACCGCCGTCGGGGACGATGCCGTGGCGGTCATCGTCCCGGCGATGCCGCAGTCCAACCGGGTGGTGGCGGGCGGCTACTCGCTGATCAACTCGGTGCTGCTGTCCCGCACCGATGTGGCCCGCGACATCCGCACCCCGGTGACCGAATCGCACCTGCCGACGTTGTTCCGCAGCCAGTTCTCGGTCCCGGTCGCGCACGTCGACCTGACCGACGTGGTCGGTGGCGCCGACCAGGTCGCCGCCCGGCTGACCGAGCTGCGGGCCGCCGGCAACGCGGCGTTCCTCGTGGACGCCGTCAGCCTGGACGACATCGACACCATCGCTCAGGCCGTCGTCGGGCTCGGATGGGAGGTCGTCACCGTTGATCCGGGGCCGTTCACCGTCGCTGTGGCGGTGGCGTCCGGGGTGATCGAGCGCCGCCCCACCCGGGAGCGGACGCTGCGCAGCGAGCCCTCCGCGGACGACCTCGGCACGGTGCTGGTCGTCGCGGGCAGCGCGTCGGGGGTCACCCACGACCAGATCTCTTTGCTGCTGCAGCAGGAGGGCTCCCTGGAACTCGCCGCGGACGTCCTCGCCCTCACCAACCAGGACGCGGCCATCGTCCAGGCGGAGATGGTCCGGGTCGTGGAGGCCGCACGCGCGGGCGCCGCCGCGGGAGCCCGGGTCGCCGTGCTGACGCTGGATTCGGTCGTCAGCGGCGTCAAGACGGACGCGCACGCCCTGGAGGACGCCAGCGGTCGTCCCGCCGCCGACGTGTCCAACCTGCTCAAGGTGCGGCTGGGCACCCTGGCCCGGCGGGTGGCCGACGCGATCGGCGTCGGACGCCTGGCCGGGATGTATCTCACCGGCGGCGACATCATGGTCGCCTCCTGCCAGGCGCTGGGCGCCCAGGGGCTGAAGCTCGTGGACTACGTCCAGCCCCAGATCGATCAGGCGACCATCGTGGGCGGGCCGTTCGACGGCGTCCCCGTGGTCTGCAAGGGCGGGCTCACCGGAACCGCCGACATCGCCGTGTTGTCCGTCAACCGACTCTTCGACGAAAGGTACCTCTCTCATGTCTAAGAACACCCGCAAGCCGATCATGGCGGTCACGATGGGCGACCCCGCGGGGATCGGCCCCGAGATCGTTTTGGAGACGATGCAGAGCGAGCAGATCTACGACATCTGCAACCCGTTCCTGATCGGCCACCGCGACAGCCTGGAGATCGCCGCGAAGCTGCGCGGGGTCACCGACCTGAACATCAACCTGATCAGCGAGCCGGAGGAGGCGCTGTTCCAGCACGGCACCATCGACCTGCTGCAGACCGACGTCGCCAACGACGCCGTGATCGAGTTCGGCACCATCCAAAAGGACGCCGCGCTGCGGGCCTACTCCTACCTGGTGAAGTCGATCGAACTCGGCAAGCAGGGCCGGATCGACGCGGTCTCCACGGCCCCGATCAACAAGGCGGCGCTGGCGCTGGCCGAGGTGCCGCACATCGGCCACACGGAGATCTACCAGGCGCTCACCGAGTCCGACCACGCGCTGACCATGTTCAACGTCCACAAGCTGCGGGTGTTCTTCCTGTCGCGGCACGTGTCGCTGCGGCAGGCCTGCGACCTGGTGACGCGCGAGCGGATCCTCGACTACCTCACCACCATCGACGCCGAACTGCGCGGCATCGGGTTCGAGAATCCCTCCATCGGCGTCGCCGCGCTCAACCCGCACGTCGGTGAGGGCGGCATGTTCGGCACCGAGGAGATCGAGCACATCGCCCCGGCCGTCCGCGACGCGCAGGCCCAGGGCATCAACGCGCACGGCCCCGACTCGGCCGACGCGATCTTCGCCTTCAACCTGGACGGGCACTACGACTGCATCCCGTCGCTGTACCACGACCAGGGCCACATCGCCTGCAAGACCTACGACTTCCCCAACGCCGTCACGATCACGCTGGGGTTGCCCTTCATGCGCAGCTCCGTCGACCACGGCACCGCCTTCGACATCGCCGGCAAGGGCATCGCGCAGGGCGAAAGCATGATCGAGGCCACCCGCGTGGCCGCCCTGTACTCCCAGATGCAGCTCGACCACCGCGAACGCGTCGGCGCGTGAGGACCCTGACCCACTCGACCCCGGATCTGGAGGATCTGCGATGAAGCTCGCTTTCGGCTGCGACCCGAACGCCTATGAGATGAAGGACGCCCTCATCGAGGAGGCGAAAGCCCTCGGCCACGAGGTCGTCGACTTTCCCTCCGAGGACCCGATCTACGCCAACGTGGCCGTCCAGGTCGCCGAGTACGTCGTCGACGGGCACGCCGACCGTGGCGTGCTGGTGTGCGGCACGGGCATCGGGGTCTCGATTGCCGCCAACAAGGTGCGCGGCGCGTACTGCGCCTGCGTCACCGACGTGTACCAGGCCCAGCGGGCCACGCTCAGCAACAACGCGAATCTCATCTCGATGGGATCGCAGGTGCTCGGGGTGGAGACCGCCAAGGTGCTGCTGGGGGAGTACCTGGGCCACGAGTTCGACGCCGGATCGCGCAGCGCACCCAAGGTGGCGCGCATCCGCGAGTTCGAGGCCCAGTAGGGGTCCGGCGGACGAGGGGGTGGGGAACGATGGCCGTCGTCGCGGTGAGTTTGAAGATGTACTTCGATCGGGCTCGGACGCTCGACTACTGCCGTGAGGTTGCCGCCCGGGTCGGTCCTGTGGTGGGGCCCGCCCTGGGCGTCGAGGCGGTCGTGCTGCCCGACCACCTCAGCCTGGCCGCGGCCGCGGAGGCGCTTCTCCCGGCCGGGGTGGTCCTGGGCGCGCAGGATCTGTGCGCCCAGGATCGGGGCCCCTACACCGGCGAGGTGTCCGGCGCGGACCTGGCCGATCTCGGCGTCCGCGTCGTCGAGGTCGGGCATGCGGAGCGCCGCTCCCTGTTCGGGGAATCGGACGCGGTGGTCGCTGCCAAGACCACCGCGGCCGTCCGAAACCGGCTGGTGCCGCTGCTGTGCGTGGGGGAGCCGACTCCGGGCCCCGCGTCCGAGGCTGCCGACTTCTGCGTCGCCCAACTCGGTTCTGCGGTCGCGGAGTTGGACCCCGCCGACACGGTGTGGGTCGCCTACGAGCCGGTGTGGGCGATCGGGGCACCGCGTCCCGCCCCGGCGGAGCATGTGATCGAGGTCTGCCGGGCCCTGGGCCGGGCAGTTGCGGATCGCCGGGACGCCCGCGTCCTGTACGGCGGCTCGGCGGGTCCGGGGCTGCTGACCGAGTTGTGGCCTGCCGTCGATGGGGTGTTCCTGGGCGGTTCGCCCATGAGGTGGACGCCCTGGTCTCGGTGGTGCAGGAAGCGGCCGCGCTCCAAGCCTGAATCCTGATCAGTCGCGGGACGCTGGGCGTCCCGGCCGGTCCCGCCGAGGACTGAGCCCCAGCCCGCCGAGGACTGAGGCTGGGGCCGCGAGGACTCAGGACGCCTCCCTCGCCGACACGGCAGGTGCCGCCCCTGCTCCTCCCGGTCTCATATCCGGCGCTCGCTGTGAGCTTCGTGTCGTGCCTCCACGCTAGCGACCCGGCCTATGCCTTGGCTGTGTCACTCCCGTGCGGACGCCATGGACGCCCCCCCCGACCGGACGCGGCTAGGTGCTGACGATCAGACCCAACCGTCGGAAGGCGCGGGCGAGCCCGTCCTCCTCGACGCGGTCGGTGACCAGGTCGGCGGCCGCCTTCACGTCGTCGGGTGCGTTACCCATCGCCACCCCGATGCCGCACACGGCGATCATCTCCAGGTCGCTGCGGGCATCCCCGACGCCGATCATCTCGCCGACCGGCACGCCCAGGTGCGCCGCCAGCGTGATGATCGCCGCCCCCTTGTGGACGCCGAGTTGACCGAACTCGCCGAACTCCGGTCCGGCCCCGGTGGCGCTCCACGTGTCAACGCCGGCGCGGCCCGCGAACCGGACGGCCAAGGCGTCCACGTCGAGACCTGGACGCAGTGCGAAACTGATCTTGTTCACATCGTCGGGCAGGTCGTCCGCGAGGGGCAGCAGATCGGGGAACGCGTCAGCGACGAACCGCTCGCCCTCCGCCCCCGGACGCCCGATCGCGGCGGCGGCCCGCTCCAGCAACTGCGGGCTCCCATACAAGCCCGAGTTGCATTCGAGGTAGTAGCCGAGGTCCTCGGCGTCCAGCCAGCCGACGGCCTCGGCCACCACCTCGGGCGCCATGACCTGATGCTGGACGACCTGTCCGGCGTCCTCGATGTAGCTGCCGTTGCCGCCGATCAGCCCGTCGACGCCCAGATCCCACAGATGCGGGTAGATCTCGGCGCGGCTGCGGCCGGTGCACAGGTAGACCCGATGGCCGGACGCACGGGCCTCCCGCACCGCCGCCGCGGCGCTCGCCGGGAGGATCAGGTCATAGGTGACCAGCGTCCCGTCGATGTCGAGCAAGACAACCCTGGGTGAGGCGGCGGGCGCGGGTGCGGTGTTCGTCATGGGGACTCTTCAGCGGGGCGAAGCGAGCAGGGGGCCGGTCGTGCCGGAAGGGACCAACAAGATCAGGCCGTCGAGTTCGTGTGCCAGCGCCGGATCCCCCGGATCAGCCGTCGTGATCGCCAGCGTGGAACGGTCCGACCCAGCGAACGCGACGCTCGTCGGCCGAGCGACGGGGACCTCCAGCACCCGGTCGACCCGGCCGTCGGGGGAGTAACGCACCACCTTGCCGCCGTTCCACTTCGCCGACCAGACGCAGCCCTCATCGTCCACGGACAGCCCATCGGGGAAGTAGCCCTCCGGATCCCGGGTGAAGACGCGCCGACCGCTGATCGCCCCCAGGCTCGGGTCATAGTCGAACGCCCAGATGACGCGGGCGGGCGAATCCGCGTAGTACATCGTCGTCCCCACAGGTGACCAGCCGAGCCCGTTGGAGGTGATGACGCCACCCATCTGCTCGGAAGCGCCCGCGGCGTCCAGGCGGAACAAAGATGACACGGGGGCGCTTTCGTCGTAGGTCATCGTCCCGAACCACAGCCGGCCGGCGGGATCGGTCTTGCCGTCGTTGATCCGCTGGACGTCCGGGTCGTGCGATGCCACCCAGCGCTGCGTCCAGGCGTCGGCCGACGTCGAGTGATGCCAGACGCCGTCCGGCAGCCCGACCACGAACCCGTCGCCGTCCGGGATCGCAAAGCCGGGCTGCCCCGGCGTCGCAAAACCCGACGCGTCCGAGCCGTCCAAGAGCGCGCGATGGACGCGCAACCCGAAAATGTCGACCCACGACAACGCCGTCCCGTCCCACCAGGGCGACTCCCCGAGCCGATTGCGGAACCCGACGTTGAGCACGTCAGGCGCCGGATGCACCGTCCTCGCTGTCATGGAATCGACCCTAGACCCGTCAATCGCCCCTCTGCCCGGCGAGTCGTCCCCGCGCTGGCGGGGACGCGCCGTGTGCTGGCGGTGGCGGGCTGGCTGCCGGCTCATCCCCGAGCTGGCGGGGACGACTACCTCACCGGACGGAACCGGCTCATCCGGGAGGGCTCATCCCCGCGCTGGCGGGGACCACGCTCTTCCTCGTCGGGTCGATCACCCAGGCGGCGGCTCATCCCCGTGCTGGCGGGGACGACGTCCTGGTCTCCATCAGGCCCCCTTCGTGGTGAGGCTCATCCCCGCGCTGGCGGGGACGACCCGGCGAAGCTGGCCGAGTGGAACGGAGCCCGGGCTCATCCCCGCGCTGGCGGGGACGACTCCGGGGGAACCAGCCGCAGTAGCGCCGGATCGGGCTCATCCCCGCGCTGGCGGGGACGACTCCCGCCGGACATGACGCCGGTGGTCGCGAAGGGACTCATCCCCGCGCTGGCGGGGACGACGTAGATCGTCTGCCGCTGCATCAGATCTCCCCCGGCTCATCCCCGCGCTGGTGGGGACGACCATCCCCGCGGCCGCCAGCCGGTCGGCCTCGCGGGCTCATCCCCGCGCTGGCGGGGACGACCTCGCGACCGAGGAGAAGCAGTCCGGGAATACGGGCTCATCCCCGCGCTGGCGGGGACGACACGTTCCGTGAGACCGGGAGCGAGCTGTTCCCGGGCTCATCCCCGCGCTGGCGGGGACGACGACGTCTTCGTCTCGGTGAGCCGGTTCCACTTCGGCTCATCCCCGCGCTGGCGGGGACGACGTTTCGCTGACCGTGTGGCTGTGATGACGATGAGGCTCATCCCCGCGCTGGCGGGGACGACTCATTGAATTCATTCTTGGTGAGGCCGACATCGGGCTCATCCCCGCGCTGGCGGGGACGACAGCCGATCCGATCCCGAGGGCTTCGGCTTCACCGGCTCTTCCCCGCGCTGGCGGGGACGACAGGGCCTTGGAGTCGACGCGACGGGTGGTCCGGGGCTCATTCCCGCGCTGGCGGGGACGACCGTGCTCGCCTAGCTCTCGCCGCCGGCCGCGAGGGCTCATCCCCGCGCTGGCGGGGACGACCCCGACCCGCATCTGCCCGACCGGTCCCGGCCAGGCTCATCCCCGCGCTGGCGGGGACGACATCACCGGCGGGACCCTCGCCGAGCGGATCGGCGGCTCATCCCCGCGCTGGCGGGGACGACCGATTCCCACACGGTCCCGCACACGCTGCCGGGGGCTCATCCCCGCGCTGGCGGGGACGACAGGGTGGTGGGGAGCCCGAGGCCCTTAGCCAGGGGCTCATCCCCGCGCTGGCGGGGACGACGAGCGGGCCGACGAGGTCACGCGGGTCAACATGGGCTCATCCCCGCGCTGGCGGGGACGACTCGGCGTCTGAGTCGGCGCAGGGCATCGAGGAGGGCTCATCCCCGCGCTGGCGGGGACGACAAGTCCGGGGAGATCATCGAGTGGCCGAAGGCGGGCTCATCCCCGCGCTGGCGGGGACGACTGCTGCGGGATCAAGTCCATCCCCGGGCCGCCGGGCTCATCCCCGCGCTGGCGGGGACGACCTCGACGGTCTCGTCGTCGTTGAAGGCCGTGTGGGCTCATCCCCGCGCTGGCGGGGACGACCCCGCGAGGCGATCCCCGCGAGCGTGTGTGGTGGGCTCATCCCCGCGCTGGCGGGGACGACCTGCTCCGATCTGTTTGGCGAGGGCGGCTTGGGGGCTCATCCCCGCGCTGGCGGGGACGACCGTCTCGGTGCCGTACAGGTAGCCGAGCTGGAGGGCTCATCCCCGCGCTGGCGGGGACGACTATGAGGCGCGGGACGGGTCCCGTCGCACTGTCGGCTCATCCCCGCGCTGGCGGGGACGACGTCTTCGCCATGTCGGCGGCGTAGCCCTGCTGGGGCTCATCCCCGCGCTGGCGGGGACGACCAGGTCAGCCAGGTAGCGCTCCACGTTGGGTGCGGCTCATCCCCGCGCTGGCGGGGACGACCACGACGGCTACCTCTCCGGCCTCTCGGTCGGCGGCTCATCCCCGCGCTGGCGGGGACGACTTGGCCTTGATCGCCGAGTCAGTCAGGAGCACGGGCTCATCCCCGCGCTGGCGGGGACGACTCGCCGAAGCTGGACAGCGCCGGGATCATGTCGGGCTCATCCCCGCGCTGGCGGGGACGACTGGTAGGTGAAGGTCCCGCTATACCAGGTGCTGGGCTCATCCCCGCGCTGGCGGGGACGACCGAGTCGGCAGGTAAGGGCGCCGCCCTCGGCGGGGCTCATCCCCGCGCTGGCGGGGACGACGCCCTCCACGTCGCCCCGGTGTGGGATGACGAGGGCTCATCCCCGCGCTGGCGGGGACGACGCCATCGACGCGCAGCTTGAGCCGCTCGTAGAGGGCTCATCCCCGCGCTGGCGGGGACGACCGTGAGGTCAACGGCTTCCCGGAGCAAAACGCGGGCTCATCCCCGCGCTGGCGGGGACGACCCATGTCCATGTGTCCGTGTTCGACGAGGGCGGGGCTCATCCCCGCGCTGGCGGGGACGACCAGAGCGATGTGGCGCTCAGTGCTACCAATCCGGGCTCATCCCCGCGCTGGCGGGGACGACCGGCCAAGCCCCCCTTCTTCGATCGCCTGCACGGGCTCATCCCCGCGCTGGCGGGGACGACACCATGACGCGGTAACGATGGGTAACCGCATTGGGCTCATCCCCGCGCTGGCGGGGACGACACCATCTCGGGAACCGCCATCACCTACCCGGTGGGCTCATCCCCGCGCTGGCGGGGACGACGACAGCTACGGCGAGGCGGTGGTCAAGGGCGCGGGCTCATCCCCGCGCTGGCGGGGACGACTCGATCGTTTCGTCGATCGTCGGGCTGCCCCAGGGCTCATCCCCGCGCTGGCGGGGACGACTGGGACCGCTCCGGCTGGGTTCTGTCGAACCCGGGCTCATCCCCGCGCTGGCGGGGACGACGGATCCTGCCGTGCAACCGCGATCTTCGAGATGGGCTCATCCCCGCGCTGGCGGGGACGACAAGGTGTCGGCACGGTTCCTGTACCAGGACTCGGGCTCATCCCCGCGCTGGCGGGGACGACGGGAGCGCGTGCAGGGGAAGCTCGGCGAAGTCGGGCTCATCCCCGCGCTGGCGGGGACGACAAGACCTGGTACCGCGTGATGATGGCCTCGCGGGGCTCATCCCCGCGCTGGCGGGGACGACAGTGACCAAGGACACTGCGGGGATCTGGGTTCGGGCTCATCCCCGCGCTGGCGGGGACGACCTCGTGGTCCAAGCCCCGGGCAACGCCAAGAAGGGCTCATCCCCGCGCTGGCGGGGACGACCGGATCAAGGCCGCTGACGAGGCGAACGCCTCGGGCTCATCCCCGCGCTGGCGGGGACGACTCGGTGCCCTCCACGTAAAACATCCACGACCCGGGCTCATCCCCGCGCTGGCGGGGACGACGGCCGGCAGCCGAAGCTGCCGACCCCCTCTGGGTGGCTCATCCCCGCGCTGGCGGGGACGACCACTTCAGCTCCTTTCATCGGACCTTGACAATGGGCTCATCCCCGCGCTGGCGGGGACGACGAGAACGCCTTCTGGAACAAGGCCTACAAGGTGGGCTCATCCCCGCGCTGGCGGGGACGACTTGTTCGGGCGTGAGCCGACCGTGCCGATGTTGGGCTCATCCCCGCGCTGGCGGGGACGACAACATCGGCACGACCATTTATATCGACCAGTGGGGCTCATCCCCGCGCTGGCGGGGACGACTTGACCTTCATCGAGGTCCTCTCCTTTCACCAGGGCTCATCCCCGCGCTGGCGGGGACGACCTTGTCCG
>NZ_DAIOIA010000003.1:55040-59452 GCF_036744435.1 Propioniciclava sp.
ACTCAACTGACGGCTCATCCCCGCGCTGGCGGGGACGACTCCCGAGCTGACGCCATGGTCGCCCGCCTGTCCGGCTCATCCCCGCGCTGGCGGGGACGACCGGCCTGCTCCAGGGCGGCGATCGCGAGCCCGAGGCTCATCCCCGCGCTGGCGGGGACGACCCTGCCATGGGTGAGCATGGCCGAGGCGCTCGGGGCTCATCCCCGCGCTGGCGGGGACGACTCGACCCGGTCAGGGTCGCCGAGGACGCCGAGGGGCTCATCCCCGCGCTGGCGGGGACGACTGCCGGGCCGAGATCCGGGACCAGATCTACCCCGGCTCATCCCCGCGCTGGCGGGGACGACCCGACTGCGGCGTCGCCGAGGATCAAGTCGACGGGCTCATCCCCGCGCTGGCGGGGACGACTCTCGAAGACGGCCGTCGCAGTCTGGAGGCCGAGGCTCATCCCCGCGCTGGCGGGGACGACTGCACTTGCGCACCACTAAACAGTGGTCTATGGGGCTCATCCCCGCGCTGGCGGGGACGACTCAGAGGCCCCCGCCGAGGGGAAAAGTATCCCGGGCTCATCCCCGCGCTGGCGGGGACGACTTAGCCCCCATCGCCGCGTTCAAGAGCCATTGCGGCTCATCCCCGCGCTGGCGGGGACGACCCAAATGGGCGCTGTCGGCCGAGGTGGGCGGGCGGCTCATCCCCGCGCTGGCGGGGACGACGGCCTTGTCCGTGAGCACGCGAGCGGGTACGACGGCTCATCCCCGCGCTGGCGGGGACGACTTTTCAATGCCGCCCATCAATGGGTTGAAAACGGGCTCATCCCCGCGCTGGCGGGGACGACCGCACCGGACGGCAGCCCCTCCCCTTCGATGAGGGCTCATCCCCGCGCTGGCGGGGACGACTCCTCAATGCTGTGGATGGTCACGCTGCACTCCGGCTCATCCCCGCGCTGGCGGGGACGACCGGGTGTCGTCGGAGGATTCGGTGACCGTGCAGGGCTCATCCCCGCGCTGGCGGGGACGACCGGTCTACACCAAGGCCTCCAACCCCCAGCGACGGCTCATCCCCGCGCTGGCGGGGACGACGTTGGCCGCGTTCACATCAACGACATGCTCGCGGGCTCATCCCCGCGCTGGCGGGGACGACCCTCCCGCGTCGGTCGGGTTCTCCGTGCCTGCAGGCTCATCCCCGCGCTGGCGGGGACGACGAGCACGTGACACCCACCGACCCCGCTAGGAACGGCTCATCCCCGCGCTGGCGGGGACGACTCGACGGCCTTTGCTTGTTCCTCAATGGCAGTGGGCTCATCCCCGCGCTGGCGGGGACGACCGGGCACGGTGGGGCGAGCATATGGAGCGAGGAGGCTCATCCCCGCGCTGGCGGGGACGACTTCTCATTCATCACACTTTCTCCTTCCCTCTCGGGCTCATCCCCGCGCTGGCGGGGACGACTTCTGCCCGCACTGGGCGACCGCTCGGGCGAGCGGCTCATCCCCGCGCTGGCGGGGACGACGGAGGCGGGTCGGAGCTATTGAGGCTAGACGCCGGCTCATCCCCGCGCTGGCGGGGACGACGCCCGGTTCGCCCGGTTCGCCTGCCTCGCCCGGGGCTCATCCCCGCGCTGGCGGGGACGACGCAGTGCAACCTGTTGCCTTACCCCACCAATCTGCCCAATCGGGCGGGCTCATCCCCGCGCTGGCGGGGACGACTTGTCTGCGATCTTATCCAATGGTCCCCCCTAGGGCTCATCCCCGCGCTGGCGGGGACGACTCTCAGTGTCTCCATTGTGCCTATCCGCATGCGGGCTCATCCCCGCGCTGGCGGGGACGACACAAGCATGCCCCGGCGATTGTGTCACTGGCCGGGCTCATCCCCGCGCTGGCGGGGACGACGCGTCCCGACTTCCGGCAATTCTGACGCGTATTGGGCTCATCCCCGCGCTGGCGGGGACGACGCACAACCCCCGTGTCAGCATGTGAGACACTTGGGCTCATCCCCGCGCTGGCGGGGACGACTATGGACTAGTACAAGTCCCCGAACACAAGCAGGGCTCATCCCCGCGCTGGCGGGGACGACTCGGCCGTGGGGAACTGTGCGGTGCGCGTCGTGGGCTCATCCCCGCGCTGGCGGGGACGACAACAATGCAAGACACCCGGCGAGTTCAAGGCCGGGCTCATCCCCGCGCTGGCGGGGACGACATTCTTCCAAGCGCTCGATAATATCGGTTTCGGGGCTCATCCCCGCGCTGGCGGGGACGACGTCAGTTTGACGTTCATTCTTCTATCCTTAAAGGGCTCATCCCCGCGCTGGCGGGGACGACTCGTTATCTCATCTTGCATACGTCGCACGATGGGGCTCATCCCCGCGCTGGCGGGGACGACTTGTCAATGATGGCGTCGGCGTACACCCGCGCCGGCTCATCCCCGCGCTGGCGGGGACGACATGTCGAGGTTCAAAACGGCCGGAATCACCGTGGGCTCATCCCCGCGCTGGCGGGGACGACTTGTCTGCGATCTTATCCAATGGTCCCCCCTAGGGCTCATCCCCGCGCTGGCGGGGACGACTTGCCTTACCCCACCAATCTGCCCAATCGGGCGGGCTCATCCCCGCGCTGGCGGGGACGACCGCCGACCCTAATTGATACCCAATAACCCACCGGGCTCATCCCCGCGCTGGCGGGGACGACTCAATCTGCGCTTTGGTGGCGGCATGGTAGCCGGGCTCATCCCCGCGCTGGCGGGGACGACTTGTCACTGTCAAACCACAATTACATCGCAGAGGGCTCATCCCCGCGCTGGCGGGGACGACGTGCTTGAGCTTTCCGATATCTATTTTGATGCGGGCTCATCCCCGCGCTGGCGGGGACGACCAGGCGCTTGACATTGAACGATTTTTGTGCCTAGGCTCATCCCCGCGCTGGCGGGGACGACTCAATCTGCGTTTTGGTGGCGGCATGGTAGCCGGGCTCATCCCCGCGCTGGCGGGGACGACCGAAGCTTGGGGATGGGCCATCTATGACGAGGGGGCTCATCCCCGCGCTGGCGGGGACGACTCCCCGGTAGGTTTCGCGCTTGTACATTCCTTAGGCTCATCCCCGCGCTGGCGGGGACGACATGGTGCAGCAAGGCGGCGACCTCGGCGGCGGCGGCTCATCCCCGCGCTGGCGGGGACGACCGGATCGCCGGCGCGCACGACATCGACCGGAAGGGCTCATCCCCGCGCTGGCGGGGACGACCCGAAATGCTGCGCAAGCGCGCCATCGAGGTGATGGCTCATCCCCGCGCTGGCGGGGACGACAGGGTGTCTGACGAGCTGTCTGTGGAGCACGGGGGCTCATCCCCGCGCTGGCGGGGACGACGCGCGGATGACCACCGAGCCCAGCGTGGGCCTGTGGCTCATCCCCGCGCTGGCGGGGACGACGAGTCGATCGACGAGAGGATCAGCCTGGCCTCCGGCTCATCCCCGCGCTGGCGGGGACGACGGCCGTCAGCGTCGTTCTGTCGGACCCACAGGCGGCTCATCCCCGCGCTGGCGGGGACGACTGAAGTGTGACGGCGGCCGTGTAGAGCGCGGGGGGCTCATCCCCGCGCTGGCGGGGACGACAGCGGCTCGGTCTGCTGATTGCATATCCGCCAGGGCTCATCCCCGCGCTGGCGGGGACGACCCGATCACGATCCCGATCGTGATCATGAAGTCGGGCTCATCCCCGCGCTGGCGGGGACGACGTGGGCTCGCCGGCGAACCACACACCTGCTGTGGGCTCATCCCCGCGCTGGCGGGGACGACTCGGCGTCTGAGGCGGCGCAGGGCATCGAGGAGGGCTCATCCCCGCGCTGGCGGGGACGACCCCATCTGTTCGAGCCAAAAGGCGTCCACTACGGGCTCATCCCCGCGCTGGCGGGGACGACTATGTGAAGGCGCTGGAAGGCATCCCCATCACGGGCTCATCCCCGCGCTGGCGGGGACGACCCGTACGCCACCAGGCACGACGGCGCCCCCGCGGGCTCATCCCCGCGCTGGCGGGGACGACCAGGTTTCGCAGATGGGCGTCCGGTCAAGGTCGGGCTCATCCCCGCGCTGGCGGGGACGACATGGCGGCAGGGTTCCTCCAGGTGTACGCGACCGGCTCATCCCCGCGCTGGCGGGGACGACCCCACCGCTGCCATACCGGGCCTTCCCCCGCACGGCTCATCCCCGCGCTGGCGGGGACGACAATTCTTCATACCATGGGCAATACTTCACAATGGGCTCATCCCCGCGCTGGCGGGGACGACTACGGTCGAATGGTAAAGAATGGTTACCAGCCTGGGCTCATCCCCGCGCTGGCGGGGACGACTGGCCGATTTTCGGTCAACCGTGCAAAGTTACGGGCTCATCCCCGCGCTGGCGGGGACGACACTTACTGGCAAGGGTAAATGCCTG
>NZ_DAIOIA010000004.1:0-55714 GCF_036744435.1 Propioniciclava sp.
GGCCGCCGCGAACCCGGCGGCGAGGGCGACGGGGACGGTGCCCGAGCGCAGCCGCCGTTCCTGACCGCCGCCCCGCGTGACGGGTGAGAGCGGGGCCTCCCGCCGGGCCACCAACGCGCCCACTCCGACCGGCCCTCCCAGCTTGTGGGCGCTGACCGTCATGGCGTCCAGCCCCGAGTCGGCGAAGGAGACCGGCAGGTGACCGACCGCCTGAACGGCATCGCTGTGCACCGACGCACCGACCCGCCGGGCCGCCTCGATGACCGCGGGCAGGGGCTGCACTGTTCCGGTCTCGTTGTTGACCCACATCACCGACACCCACGCGACACCAGCGTCCAGGCTCGCGAGCGCCTCGGCCTCGACCCGCCCGTCGGCGTCCACCGCCAGGATCCGGCCGCGTCCGGCGAGCGCGTCCGCCGCGGCCCGCACGGCCGGGTGCTCGACGGCCGAGACGGCCACGTCGGGGCGCCCCGAGGTGGCCGGATCCCCGGCGCCTCCCAGCACGACGAGGTTGTCCGCCTCGGTGCCGCCGCCGGTGAACACCACCTCGCTGGGATCGGCACCCAGGGCGGCAGCCAGCCGCTCTCGGGCATCTTCCAGCGCGGCGTGCGCGGCCCGGCCGCTGGCATGCTGCGAACTGGGGTTCCCGATCTGCCGCCAGGCCTCGGTCATGGCCTCCAGCGCGGCCGGGCGCAACGGGGACGTCGCAGCGTGATCCAGGTAGTGGCGCATCATTCCTCCGGCGGCAGTCTAAGCGGCTCACGGAAACCCGGGTGGACCCCCTCAGACGGCTGAGGCACAATGGGGCGCCGCCTCCCCTGCCGCCGACGAAAGAGCGAACTACGTGACCACGGCCCTGACACCTCCGGTCGACTCCACTCTGCTGGGAGCGCGCGTCCGCGACGGGGGCACCCATTTCGCCCTCTGGGCGCCGCGCGCCACGCGGGTCGAACTGGCGCTCGTGGACGCCGATCGCCGGCAGACCAATCACGACCTCGCCCGCAACCCGGACGGGGTGTGGACCGTCTTCCTGCCCGGGATCGGCGCGGGCCAGCGCTACGGCTACCGGGTGCACGGCCCGTGGAGCCCGGTGACCGGGGAGCGCTTCAACCCGGCCAAGCTGCTGATCGATCCCTACGCGCGAGCGATCACCGGCGGGGTGGACTACTCCGGCCCGATCAGTGACCACACGCCCGAGTCGAACTACCTGCCCGACCCGCGCGACTCGTTCGCGTCGGTGCCCCTCAGCGTCGTGGTGGCCGACAGCGCGCCGCCGCGCCCCCTGGCCGCGCGCCCTGCGCCGGAGGACCTGGTGGTGTACGAGACGCATCTGAAGGGGTTCACCCGGCTGCACCCGGCCGTGCCCGAGCATCTTCGCGGCACCTACGCGGGGATGGCCTACCCGGCCGTCGTGCAGCACCTGACCGAATTGGGCGTCACGGCGGTCGAGTTCCTTCCCGTCCAGCAGTTCGTCTCCGAGCCGTTCGCGGCCAACAAGGGCTTGGTGAACTACTGGGGGTACAACACGCTGGGCTTCTTCGCCCCGCACGCCCCCTATTCGAGTTCGGGCACCGTCGGGGAGCAGGTCGCCGAGTTCAAGGCGATGGTGTCGGCGCTGCACGATGCGGGGATCGCGGTGATCCTGGACGTCGTCTACAACCACACCGCCGAGGGCGGCCACGACGGCCCCACCTTGAGCTTCCGGGGCATCGACCACGCGGGGTACTACCGGCTGACCTCCGACCTGCGCAACGACTACGACGTCACCGGATGCGGGAACGCCGTGGACACGTCGAAGGCCGGCGTACTGGACCTGGTGCTGGACTCGCTGCGTTACTGGGTCACGGAGATGGGGGTCGACGGCTTCCGGTTCGACCTGTGCACCACCCTGATCCGCGACGGCCAGCACCACGTCACCCAGGACCACGCCTTCAAGGCGGCGCTCGCCGACGATCCGACCCTCGCCGACACGATCATGATCACCGAGCCGTGGGATCTGGGCCCGTACGGGTACCAGCTCGGCCGCTGGGGGCGCCCCTGGAGCGAGTGGAACGACCGTTTCCGGGGGTTCACCCGTGACTTCTGGCGCGGGGCCATCCCCGGCGTCGAGGAACTGGCGACCCGACTGGCCGGCTCGTCGGACGTGTTCGACCACGGCGGCCGCCCGGCGACCAGTTCGTTGAACTTCGTCACCGCCCACGACGGTTTCACGCTCCGCGACGTGGTCACCTACGACCTCAAGCACAACGAGGCGAACGGGGAACGGAACCGCGACGGCGCCGACGACAACCGGTCCTGGAATCACGGTTTCGAAGGTGAGACCGACGACGATCAGATCAACGCCGCCCGGCACCGAACGGTCCGCAACATGATGGCGACGATGCTGCTCTCGACCGGGATGCCCATGATCTTGGCCGGGGACGAGATGGGGCGCACCCAGCAGGGCAACAACAACGCGTACTGCCAGGATTCCCCGATCTCCTGGGTGAACTGGGCCCAGGCCGACATGTGGGCCGACCAACACGACCTGACCCGGACGCTGCTGGCGCTGCGGGCCGCCCACCCGGTGCTGCGTCCAGCCCGCTTCCGTTCGCGCAGGGAGGTCGTCGGCGACGACGGGCTCGGCCTCGGACGCACCGAGTCGGCATGGTTCACCGAGTTCGGCGGCGAGATGTCGATCGACGATTGGCACGACGGCGGACGCCGGGCGCTGGGCATGTACCTGTCGGACCCCCACGAGGCCTTCCTCGTGTTCTTCAACGCCGGCGACGCCGTCTCCGTGACGCTGCCGGGGGCCCCCTGGTCGAGCGGGTACACCGTGGCGGCCCACACCGGGGAACCGGACGAGTTCCCCGAGGACTCATTCGCTCCCGGCGACGTTGTGGACGTCCCTGCGCAGACCATCGTGGTCCTCGCGGCGGAGGTGCCCAGCAAACGTCACGCGGCACTGCCGAGCGTCACGGGGGTGCAGTAGCGTGGTCGCGTGACCTCGCGACGCAAGCCCCAGCCCAAGACCGCCGCTTCGGCCCGCGCCACGTCCCCGGCGCCGACGCCGACGCCGCGCACCAGGCCCAGCACGGTGCGGCAGCCCGCAACCGCCGCCGCCCCGGCAGCGGCGCCGGCGCTCCTGCCCGTCGATCTGGGGCCCCTGCCGGCCCCCGCTCGCGGGATCGGGCGCATCCCGGTGACGAAGGTGGAACCGGTCATCGAGGGCGGCGTGTATGCCGCCAAGGCGGTCGTCGGGGAAGCGGTGCCGATCCGGGCCAAGGTGTTCCGCGAGGGCCACGACGCCGTGAACGCCTCCGTCATCCTCACCGATCCGCACGGCCGCGAGACACGTCACGACATGACCCCGCTGGAGCCGCGCGGCCTGGATCCCTGGGAGGCCTGGGTGCGGCCTGACAGCGAGGGCCTGTGGCGGTTCCGCGTGGAGGGCTGGTCGGATCCGTGGGCGACCTGGCTGCACAACGCCCAGGTCAAGCTGCCCGCCGGGGTGGACGTGCCGCTGGTGTGCCTGGAGGGCCGGGACCTGCTGGAACGCACCGCGGCCGTGGCGCAGGCGGCCGGAGACCCGGTCCAGGCGTCCATCCTGAGCGCGACGGCGCTGCTGCTCATCCCGGAGCGTCCCGCCGAAGACCTGGTCGACGTGGCCTCCGCCCACGGGCTGGCCAAGGCAATGCGCAAGTACGGCCCGCGTGAGCTGGTGTCCCCCACGGCCGACTTCCCGCTCTACGTGGACCGCGCGCGGGCCCTGTACGCCGCCTGGTATGAGTTCTTTCCCCGCTCCGAGGGGGCCCAGTACGACGCGGCCACCGACACCTGGACGTCGGGCACGTTCGAGACGGCCTCGCGGCGGCTGGAGGCCATCGCGGCGATGGGCTTCAACGTCGTGTACCTGCCGCCGATCCATCCGGTGGGTCACGCCTTCAAGAAGGGCAAGAACAACACCCTCGATGCCCACCCCGACGACCCGGGCTCGCCGTGGGCCATCGGGAACGCCGACGGGGGCCACGACGCGATCAACCCCGATCTGGGCACCTTCGCCGACTTCGACGCCTTCGTGGCGCGGGCCAAGGAGCTCGGCTTGGAGGTCGCCCTCGACTTCGCCCTGCAGGCCTCCCCCGATCATCCCTGGGTCGCCCAGCACCCGGAGTGGTTCACCACCCGGCTGGACGGCACGATCGCCTACGCCGAGAACCCCCCGAAGAAGTACCAGGACATCTACCCGATCAACTTCGACAACGACCCCGAGGGCCTCTACAACGAGGTGCTGCGGATCCTGAAGGTCTGGATCGGTCACGGCGTCTCGATCTTCCGGATCGACAACCCCCACACGAAACCGGTTCAGTTCTGGGCGTGGATCTTCGCCCAGCTCCGGCAGACCGACCCGGAGGTGCTGTTCTTCGCCGAGGCGTTCACGACGCCGGAGATGATGCACACGCTCGGCAAGGTCGGGTTCCAGTCCAGCTACACGTACTTCACGTGGCGGGTGGACAAGCAGGAGATCGAGGAGTACCTAGGCGAGTTGTCGGGCGAGATGGCCGACTTCTACCGCCCCAACTTCTTCGTCAACACCCCCGACATCAATCCGTTCCACCTGCAGTCGGGCAATCCGGCGATCTTCGCGATCCGGGCGATCCTCGCCGCCACGCTGTCACCGGCCTGGGGGGTGTACTCGGGGTTTGAGTTGTTCGAGCACGAGGCCCTGGCCCCCGGCCGGGAGGAGTACCTCAACTCTGAGAAGTACGAGTACCGCCCCCGCGATTTCACGGCCGAGCCGAACCTGAACGTCCTGCTCGGGACGCTCAACGCGATCCGCGACGCCCACCCGGCCCTGCAGCAGTTGCGTCAGATCCACTTCCACACGGCCCTGGACGATCAGGTCGTTGCCTACTCCAAGCGAGACGGCGACGACTACGTGCTGTGCGTGGTCTCCCTGGATCCCGACAGCGCCGTCGAGACGGAGGTCCATCTCGATCTCGAGGCGTTGGGTCGTGCGGGGGCGACGTCCGTCCCGGTGCGCGACGAGCTGACCGGGGAATCGTTCGTCTGGGGGGCAAGCAATTTCGTCCGGCTGACGCCGACGCGTCCGGCGCACGTGCTCGCGGTCGGTTGATCGGCCGGGGCGGAGGGAGGTTCGCGTGAACTCGCTCGGGCAGGCGTGGATGCGGCACCTCGAGACGGTGCGCTGGTTCGGTGGTAAGGGTGCGGGAGCCCGGATCTCCGCGCTGACCCCCCTGCCCTGGTACACCGGCGAGGAGGCCGTTGTGGCGGTGCGCAGCGAGATCGCGACGCTGGACTTCCCCGACGGGCACGTGGAGTCGTACCACCTGCTGGTGGCTTACTATCCCGACACCGCCGCGCCGGAGGGGGTCGTCGTGGGGCACGTCTCGCCGGGGGTGGTCGCCGTGGACGCCACCACCGATCCGGCCGCGTTGGCGACGTTCGTCGCGGCAACCGCGCCCGCCTTCTCGGATGCACCCGTGGGCGTGTGGCCGGGTGAGCAGTCGAACACCACACTCACGCTGGGGACCACGGCTCTCTACAAGGTCTTTCGCCGCGTCGAACCCGGCCCCAACCTGGACGCCGAGGTGTTGGTGTCGCTCGACGGGTTCCGGACGCCCGCGTTGCTGTCTCGCCTCAGCGGACCCTGGCCCGTCGGGGAGGCCACCGACCTGGGCATGATCATCGAACGTGTCCCCGGCGCGACCGACGGCTGGGAACTGGCCTGCGCGGCCTGCGCCGCCGAGGAGGACTTCACCGCCCCGGCCCGCGCGCTCGGTACGACCCTCGCGCAGGTGCACGCACGCCTGGCCGAGTCCTTCGGCACCCGCACCGCAGACGGCGACGACCTGGCCGACGCGATGCTCGGCCGGCTCCAGGCGTCGATGGCGGCGGCGCCGCAGTTGCGCCCGCATGCGGCGGGTCTGGCCGCGGCGTTCGCCGCGCTGCACGGTCGGCGGGTTCCGGTGCAGCGTGTCCACGGCGACTTCCACCTGGGCCAGACCCTGTCCTCCCCCGCCGGCTGGACCCTCATCGACTTCGAAGGCGAGCCCGCCAAGACGGCCGCAGAACGCCGCGCGTTCGACTCCCCGTGGCGCGACGTCGCCGGGATGCTCCGCTCGTTCGACTACGCCCGCTCGGCCCACGCGAACCCGGCGTCTGCGGCCGCGACGAGCTGGGCTGATGCGGCCCGCGACGCGTTCGTGGAGGGCTACTGTGGTGGCTCCCAGCCCCCTGCGGATCTGCTGGCCGGCTACGTCGTCGACAAGGCCATCTATGAAGTGGTGTACGAAGTGCGCAACCGGCCCGAATGGGTCGACATCCCGCTACGGGCCATTGAGTCCGTCAGCGGGGGCGTCGCCCCCGCACGGCCCCAACTGAATGGAGTGACCATGTCTCACGACCCGCACGGCGGTCTGCACGGCTGGGATCTGGAAGGCTTCCACAACGGTGGCGACACCGAGGTCTGGAAGCGCCTGGGTGCCCACGTCGTCACGGTGCACGACGAGGAGCGCGGCGACCTGACCGGAACGCGGTTCGCCGTGTGGGCGCCGAACGCGACCGACGTGCGGATCAACGCCGACTTCAACTGGTGGACCGGGGACCCCTTGACCCGCATTCCCGGGACGGGCGTGTGGGCGACGTTCGTGGAGGGCATCGGGGACGGGACGCTGTACAAGTTCAACATCCTGGGCGCAGACGGGGTGTGGCACGAGAAGGTCGATCCGATGGCCTTCTTCGCCGAGCAGGCACCGGCCAACTCCTCCATCGTGTACACCAGCCAGTTCGGCTGGGACGACGCGGAGTGGATGGCGGCCCGCGCCAGCAAGAACATGCAGGTCGAGCCGATGAGCATCTATGAGGTGCACCTGGGCGCCTGGCGCAAGGGCAAGACCTACCTGGAGCTCGCCGAGGAGCTGGTCGAGTACGTGACGTGGCAGGGGTTCACCCACGTCGAGTTCCTGCCGGTCTCGGAGCATCCGTACGAGCCGAGCTGGGGCTACCAGGTCACCAACTACTTCGCGCCGCAGAGCCGCTTGGGCAAGCCCGACGAGTTCCGCTACCTGGTGGATCGGCTGCACCAGGCGGGCATCGGCGTCATCCTCGACTGGGTGCCCGGGCACTTCCCCAAGGACGAGTGGGCGCTGGGCCGATTCGACGGCACCGCCCTGTACGAGCACGCCGATCCGCGGCAGGGCGAACACAAGGACTGGGGCACCTACATCTTCAACTACGGCCGCAGCGAGGTGAAGTCGTTCCTGGTCTCCAACGCCCTGTACTGGGCCACCGAGTTCCACATCGACGGCCTGCGGGTCGACGCGGTGGCGTCCATGCTCTACCTGGACTACAGCCGCAATGAGGGCGAGTGGATCCCCAACGAGTTCGGCGGCAACCACAACCTGGAGGCCATCGACTTCCTGCGCTACGTCAACCGGCACCTCTACGAGCGCGTTCCGGGCGTGGCGATGATCGCGGAGGAGTCCACCTCGTTCGGCGGGGTGACCCAGCCCACCAACCTGGGCGGACTGGGCTTCGGCTTCAAGTGGAACATGGGCTGGATGAACGACTCCCTGCGCTACCTGGGGCTGGAGCCGATCTACCGGCAGTGGCATCACCACGAGATCACCTTCGCGATGGTGTACCAGTACTCGGAGAACTTCATCCTCCCCATCAGCCACGACGAGGTCGTTCATGGCAAGGGTTCGATGATCAACAAGATCCCCCAGGACGCGTGGCGCCAGTTCGCAACGCTGCGCGCCTTCTACGCGTTCATGTGGGCGTTCCCGGGCAAGCAGTTGCTGTTCATGGGGCAGGAGTTCGGGCAGCGGTCCGAGTTCAACGAGGCGGTGAGCCTGGAGTGGTGGGTCTCCGACCTGTGGGGGCACCACGGCCTGCAGCGCCTCATCAAGGATCTGAACGCGGTCTACCGGAGCCATCCGGCGCTGTGGCAGCTGGACGCCGACCCGGCGGGCTTCGAGTGGATCAACGCCGACGATGCCGGACACAACACCTACGCCTGGGTGCGCAGCGACGCGGACGGCCAGCAGCTCGCGGTGATCGTGAACTTCAGCTCCGAACCCTGGTATGACTACGAGATCGGTCTGCCTCGGGCGGGTCGCTGGAGCGAGATCATCAACACGGATGCGACCATCTACGACGGGTCGGGGATCGGGAACTTCGGCGAGGTCGAGGCCGTCGAGGGCACGTGGGGTGAGTTCGGGGCCCGCGCCACCGTGCAGGTGCCCCCGCTGGGTGCGGTGATCCTGCGCTACGACGGGGACGCCCCCGCTCCGCGTCGGGCCGTCGACGTCCCCGAGGCCGAGCCGACGGCCTAGGTGGACCAGCACGAGCCGCGGCGTCAGGAGGAACGCGTCGCGGCTGATGACCAGGAGGGCCGCAGGGCCCTCCACCGGCGCGGGTTTCAGTTGGAAGGCCGCCTGCGTCAGGCGCGCCCGACCGATCACGGCTGGGTGGATGAGCTGGTCTATGGTCGGCTCGCCGGGGATCCGGTGGGGCCTGGCGCCTCGACGTATGTGATGAACTCCATCACCCCCCGCAAGCGGCTCATCGCCCACGCCCTGGTGCGCGACGCCGCGGGGCTGATCCTGCTGTGCGAAACCTCGTTCAAGGGCGACTGGGAATTCCCCGGGGGGTTAGTTGAGCCGGGCGAGGCGCCGCGGGACGCGTGCACCCGGGAGATGTGGGAGGAGATGGGGGTCTCCCCCGCCGTCACAGGCGTGCTGGTGGTCGACTGGCTGCGTCCCTACAAGGGGTGGGAGGACGCCGTCGAACTGGTGTTCGCGACGGCCACGATCACCGCCGAGCAGAAGGCCGCGATGGCCCCCGACGGCCAGGAGATCCTGGCCCTGCACTGGCTGGATCTGGCCGAGGCCCGGACCCACATGACCACGTTCGGGGCGGCCCGGCTCGCCTCGGCGATGGCGGCGTCCCAGGAGGGGGTCACGCTCTACACCGAGGCCGGTGAGCGCCAGGACTGACGCGGGTCACGTCAGTCCGGCTGGCATGGCCGGCGCGTCCAGCACTCCGGCGTGGCGCCGACAGCCGGGCGGGATCGCTGGTTCCCGCCCGGCGCCAGGTGATCAGTCCTGCTGGCGGGCCGCCAGGGCGTGGGCGATCGGAGCGGTCGCCGGGTACAGCGAGCGGAACAGCTCGTAGAGCTCCTCGTACGCCTGCGCGTTCTCGGGTCGAGGCTCGATGACCCGCACCGGCGGGTTCCACTCCGCGGCTGGGATCGGCGTGACGAGCTGGGTGGCCAGCCAGGCAATGCCGTAGCTGGCGCCGATGCTCTCCCGCGGGATCACCTGAGGTCGACCGGTGATGTCGGTGACGATCTGCGCCCACACGTCCGACTTGGTGCCACCACCGACCGCCACGATCCGCTCGATGGATCCCCCGGCCTCCTCGATGGTCTCGATGTTGTGACGCACGGCGAAACCAGTCGCTTCCAAGGCGGCCCGGTAGAGGTCACCGCGGGTGTGACGCAACGACAACCCTGCGATGACGCCCCGAGCGTCCGGATCCATCAGCGGCGTCCGCTCTCCGGCGAAGTACGGCAGCATGACGAGGCCGTGCGCGCCGACGCCCGCCGCGTCCGCCTCCTCCACCAGGACGGCGAACTCAGGCGACCCGAACAGCTCGCGGAGCCACCCGGTGATCGCGCCCGAGGTCGCCATCCCGCCCGCCACGTTGCGGGTACCCTCCAGGGCGCCGACGGTGCCCCACAGTGAGACGTCGCGCACCGGCTCGGTGACGGTGTTGATGAAGAACAAGGTGGTGCCGTACATCAGCATGAGATCGCCGGGGTTGTGGGCGTCCACCGACAGCGCCTCCGACCAGGCATCGATCGTGCCGACGGTCACCGGGACGCCGACCGGCAGCCCCGTCGCCGCGGATGCCTCCGCCGTGACCTGGCCCGCGACCTCGCCGGCCCACTTCAGGGTCGGCAATTCGAGGCCCGGGGCGATCTGGTCGGCCCACGGGCGGTACCACTGGCGGGCCTCGATGTCGTACAAAGGCGTCGACTGGGAGGCCGACTGGTGATCGAGGACATACTCCCCGGTCAGGTGGAAGGCCAGCCAACTGGCGGGCATGAAGAAGCGGCGCGCCCGGGCGTAGACGTCCGGCTCGTGCCGGGCCACCCAGGCCACCTTCGGCCCGACGGCCTGCGTCGTCAGGGTCGACCCGCAGCGCTGGAGCAGAGCGTCATCGCCGCCCAGACGTGCCTTCCACTCCTCGATCTCGTCTGTGGCCCGGGTGTCCACGCCGTAGAGGATCGCCGGTCGCACGGGACGGTACTCGCCGTCCACCAGGGCCAGGCAGGGCCCCATGCCGGACACGCCGACGGCCTTCACCTGGGCGGCGGGGTGAGCCTGGGTGAGTTCCCGGCTCAGCGAGGCGAACTCCTCCCACCACACGTCCGGATCCATCTCGACGTGGCCAGTGCGCGGGCGCGCGACCTGGTGCTCCCGCACCCCGGACGCCAGCACCTCCCCCGTCAGTGTCGTCAGCACGCCCTTGGTGCTGGAGGTCCCCACATCGATACCGAGCACGGTCTCCATGGCGGTGCTCTCCTTTCTGTGATGGCGCGTCAGGCGCCGCGAGCGCGCGACCGCGGAAGGGCGAACCGGTCCGGGTCGTTGCGGAACTGGTCGACCACGTACAGGGCCGAGCCCAGCGCGATCGGATATTCGGTGACGGTGCAGGCCCGCAGGAAGCTGCGCGAGTCGCTGGGCAGGAAGCTCAGTTCGTCGACCTTGTCCCACAGCGGGCCGAGATCGGGACCGCACTTGGCCCCCACATCGCCTCCCAGGATGATGCGCGAGCCGAACATGACCCGGACGTTGTGGATCACGACGGCCAGGTCGGTGGTGTAGGAATCCCAGGCGTCGGCGGCGTCGGCGTCCCCCGAGCGGAGCCGGTCGAAGAAGGCCGTGACCGAGCCGTCCCCGGACGCGGCCAGGACGCGCGAGTTGCAGTACGGATCCATGCAACCCCGGCGGCCGCAGTAGCACAGCCGCCCGTTCGGGTGGATCCGCATGTGGCCCACCTCGCTGGTGAGGCCGCGTTCGCCGCGGTGCGAGGCGGCTCGCTGGTGGAACGAGCCGCCCACGCTCTTGCCGAGGCTGATGTAGTAGGCGTTCGTGTCGGTGGGACGCTCCCAGAACTCCGCGAATCCTGCAGCCTCCGAGTCGTGCACCAGACGCGACGGGTAGGGGATGTAGCGGCCGAAGTCGGCCACGCTGAGGCCCAGGTTGTCGATGACGCGTCCGAAATAAAGCACCCCGGACGCCTCGTCGATCAGGCCCGGCACCCCGATGGACACGCCGAGGATGCGTCGCTCGTCGATGCCGGACTCCTCCACCACGGCGGCCACCTCCTCCCCGAGGAACCGGAAGTAGTCGTCGTCGCGGCTGTAGGCCCGCGGCGTCCGCCGGTTGGCCAGCACCTCGCCCCGGACGTTGAGCACCACGCAGCGGGTGCGCTCGGCCGTCACGTCGAGTCCGATCGCGAACCGGCCGTTGTCCCGGCAGACGTAGCCGACGGGGATCCGACCGCCGCGCACACCCGAGGAGAGTTTGCTGCCGACTTCGATCAGCCCTTCCTGGTCGAAGTAGGTCAAATACTTCGACACGGTGGGAAGGCTGATTCCCAGCGCCGCCGCGATTTCGTTCTTGGTCGCGGGTTCATGGCGCCAGATGAAGTCGTAGATGGCGCGCGTCGTGCTGCGCGTGACTCCGCTGCCCATGCATTCCTCCTACTCGACGGGGCTTCCTCGCCCTAGTACGGGGGCGCCTGCATACGCATCATGTCGTGCGGGCTCCGTACAGGTTACGCAGCGCGTCAATCAGCACGGCCGCGAAGATCATCAGGCCACCGGCCAGCGTGATCAGCGTCTGCTGGATGCCGAGGATCGCCAGGCCGACCTGGATGACCGTCAGCAGCAGGGTGCCCGCCAGGACGCCGAGGATGCTGCCTCGGCCGCCGGTGAGGCTGACGCCGCCGATGACCGCCGCCGCGATGACCTGCATCTCGTAGGTGGTGCCGAAGGAGGACGTGACCGCGCCCATGTAGCCGGCCAGCAGCCAGCCGGCCAGTCCGGACAGCAGACCGGAGATGACGTAGGCCCAGATCTTGACGCGATCGACCTTGATCCCGGCGATGTAGGCGGCACGCGGGTTGCCGCCTACCGCGAACAGGTCACGGCCGAACTCGGTCCGGGTCCAGACGATGTGGAACACGAAGAACACCACCAGCAGGACCAGGGGCAGCGCCGGGAAGCCGAGGATCCGGCCTTGGCTGACGAACTTGAACGAGTCCGGCAGGTTGGACAGGCTGGAGCCGCCGGTGATGGCGAGCAGTGCCCCCTGGAGCACCATGTTCATCGCCAGGGTGGTGATCAGCGCATTGGCCCGCAACTTCGTCACGATGAGGCCGTTCACCAGGCCGATGATCGAGCCCATGATGAGGATCACCAGGATCGACAGCGGCACCGGCAGCCCGGACTTCATTGCGATGACGCCGGTGAGCGCCGAGAATCCGGCCGTGCCGACCGTCGAGAGGTTGATGTCGCCCAGCAGGATCACCATGGAGATGGCGATCGCCAACAGGCCCAAGACGGTGGCCTGCACGAGGATGTTGGACAGGATGCCCACCGAGAAGAAGGAGGGCCGAAAGAGCCCCATGATGCCGATGGCGAGGATCAGCAGGATCCACACGGCATTGTTCATGCTGAAGTCGAGGATCTTCCTCCCCGAAGAAACCGCGGTCATGATGATGCCGCCTCCTTGTTGCTGTCCCGGATTCCGGTGAGTTGTTCGATGGTGAGGTTGTCGTTGTCCACGACCGCGGCGACGCGGCCTTCGTCGAAGAAGACCAGCCGGTCGGCCACCCGCAGGAGTTCCTCGTAGTCGTTGGTCAGGTAGACGGCGCCCATTCCCTTGCGGGTGAGTTCCAGCACCTTGGAGATGATCTCCTCGCGGCTGAGGATGTCGATGCCGACGGTGGGTTCGTCCAGGATCAGCAGCGACGGCTCTGTGCTGAGCAGCCGACTCACGAGCACCTTCTGCTGGTTGCCACCGGAGAGGCTGTCCATCGGGTCGAAGATCGTGTTGCTCTTGATCTTGAGTTCGTCGCGGTAGTGCTGGGAGCGCTGCCGTTGCCGCTTCAGGTCAAGGAATCCCCACGCCAGGCGCAGTGCACCCGCGTGGCTGCTGATGCCGATGTTCTCGTTGACATCCATGAGGGGCATGATCCCCTCGCGGTGCCGGTCGAATGAGATGTAGGCGATCCCGTCGCGCAGCGCCTGCCGAGGCGACGTGAGGCGCAGCCTCCGCCCAGACAGGTCGACGGTGCCCTGGGTGGCGCGCGTGACGCCGAACAACGCCCGGCAGAACTCACGCGCCCCCGATCCGGGGAACCCGATGACGCCGAGCACCTCGCCACTGCGGATGTCGAGGTCGACGTCCTCGACGCCTGCGCTGGAGAGCCCGCGCACGGACACCAGGACGTCATCGGGGTCGGGACGCTCGGTGTGCCTGCGGGTCAGCTCCACCTGGCCGCCGGCCACGAGTTCTGCGAGATGCTCCTGGGTAGCCGAGGCGCGGTCCTCCACCGGGTACATCAGGCCGTCGCGCAGGACGGAGATGGAGTCGGAGAGTTCCAGGACCTCGCCGAGGTAGTGGGAGATGAAGATGAAGGCCGTCCCCCTCGCCTTGAGGTCGCGGACGAAGGTGAACAGTTCCTCCCGCTCCCGGGTGGTGAGCGCGGTGGTCGGCTCATCCAAGATGATCAGCTTGGCGCCGCTGTGCATCGAGCGGATGATGTTGAGCTTGCGGGCGTCGATGGAGCTGAGGTGACGCACGAGGCCGCGAGGGTCGGCGTCGACCCCGTAGGCGGCGAGTTCTTGGGCGGCGACCTCGTTGATGGTCGCCCAGTCGACCAGCCCGTTCTTCTTGGGCAGGTCCCCGGCGAAGATGTTCTCGGCGACCGTCAGGTCGGGGAACGAGTTCTCGTGCTGGGGCACGAGCCGGATGCCGAGTTGCTGCCGGGCGAAGATGTCGAGCTTGCGAAGGTCCTGGCCTTCGAACAGCACCTCGCCCTCGGTCTGCGGGTAGACCCCGGCGATGATGTTGACCAGGGTCGACTTGCCCGCGCCGTTGCGGCCGAGCAGCGAATGGATCTCACCGGGTGCGATCTCCAGGTTGGCCCCGGACAGGGCGCGGGTCGCGCCGAAGATCTTGGAAACGTTGGTGACAAGGAGGAGTGGTTGGCTCATGTCGATGGCCCCTGACGGAAGGGCCGGCGCTGACCGCGGGGGCCAGCGCCGGCCGATGGCGTGCGGTTAGGCGTTGCCCCAGATCAGCGGGTTGTCCGCATCGGCCGCGGTGACCAGCACCGGGTCGAGCATGATCGTGGGGCCGGAGTCGCCCTGGGTGAAGGTGACCGAGGTGTTGAGGTACTTGCCCTGCGGGGTGAAGGTGCCGGAGGTGGGGACCGCCTTACCGTCCATCGGGTAGGCCTTGAGCACTTCGGTGGCGATGCCGCCGACACCGAACACGTCGATCACGACCTCGGCGTCGATGTAGCCGTCCTTGACCTGGGTGAGGATGTCACCGAGTCCGTCGTGGGAGATGACGGCGACGTGGTCGGGCTGGCCGACCTTGTGCCACATTCCGTTGGTCTTCAGCGACTCGATGACGCCCAGGGTGGCGGTGTCAGTGGGCGTGTTGACCACATCGACCTTCTTGCCGGAGGACTTCAGGTCGGCGATGACGTTGTTCAGCGCGCTGGTGGCCTTGTCGGCCTGGGGAGCACCCAGCACGGAGACCAGTTCGATGTTCGGGTAGCGCTTGATGACCTCCTCGAAGCCTTGCGAGCGCTCCTTGAAGACCTGGGAGACGACTTCGCCGTAGAGGTTGACGACGACGCCGGTCTCGGAGCCGTTCTTCTCCTTCAGCAGTTCGACGGCCTTCTCTCCGGCGATCTGCCCGGACTTGACGCTGTCGAACAGCACTGAGACGTCGACCTGGGCGTTGTTGGCCTTGTTGTCGATCACGGCGACCGGGATGTTGGCCTGCTTGGCGCGTCCCAGCACGTCGGCGACCGAGTCGCTGTCGTAAGGGTTGACGACCAGCGCGGCCGGCTGGATGTTCTGGACCAGGTTGTTGAGCTGGTCGTTCTGCTTGGCGGCGTCGGCCTCGGCGACGGTGACCTTGCCCTCGTAGCCGAGCAGGGTGGCTGCGTTGACGACACCGTTGGCCATGGCGACGTGGACCGGTTCGGTGGAGTTCTTGGTGGAGTAGTAGATCTCCTTGGAGCCTGATCCGGAGCCGGTGGCGGGGGTGCCTCCGGTCGTGCAGGCGGCGAGGGAGACGGCGATGGCGAGTATGGAGGCAGCGATGCCGAGCCTTTTGCTCATGGTGTGACCTTCCTGACTTTCGTGGGTGACCGTGACGTGCTGGACCGGCGCACCCGCCACGCCTCGTCGCATGGCGGATTCGGGTTCACTCGGTCGGGTGACCGCGCCGGAGATGGGGACTAGACGACCGTGAAGCAGCCGTCGATGATGACGTTCGCGCCGGAGGTGTAGCTGGCGGCGTCGGAGAGCAGGTAGATGACCGCCCCGGCGAGTTCCTCGGGGGTGCCCATGCGGCCGAACGGGATCATGCCGACCCACGCCTGGCGCCAGTCTTCGCGGACGGTGCCGGTCATTTCGGTCGCGATGTAGCCGGGGCTGATGGAGTTCACCCGGATCCCCAGGTCGGCCCATTCGACGGCCAACGACTTGGTGAGGTGCTCCACGCCCGCCTTGGAGGCGTTGTAGGAGGCCTGCTTCTGGGGGATGTTGACGATGGTGCCCGACATGGACGCGGTGTTGACGATGTTCCCGGGGCGTCCCTGGGCGACGAGGTGGCGGGCGAACGCCTGGGCCACGAAGAAGATGCCGTTCAGGTTGACGTTGACGACGTTGGTGAAGTCCTCGGGGGTGCACTCGAGCGCCGCCTTGTGCAGGACGATGCCGGCGTTGTTGAACAGCAGGTCGAGCGGGCCAAGCTCGGCTGCGGCGCCCGCGATGGCGTCGGCCACCTGGGCGGGGTCGGTGACGTTGCAGGTCAGCGCGGTGGCGCGGACCCCGTGGGCGGCGGCGATCTCGGCGGCGAGCGCGCTGGCATCGTTCAGGTCGATGAGCGCGATGTTGGCGCCTTGCTCGGCCAGCGCATGGGCGACGACCTTGCCGATGCCCTGGGCGCCGCCGGTGACGACGGCGTTCTTGCCTGCGAGCGAGAAGCGATCCTGAGCCATGTTCTCTCCTAAGCGACCACATCACTGTGGGTCCGGAACCGGGGGCATCCTCGCCCTCCGAGAAGTTCCAGAAAGTCGGTTCACAAAATAGGTTAAGGAACTGGTTAGAGCCTGTCAAGCCCCCGAGACAAGGCTTCTGTTCACGGCACGATTCACCGGCATCGAGGTTCCCTCCCCTCGACCGACGCTCACCCCAGCAGGCGGACGTCTGGCCGCCCACCCCGAACGCCTGGCAGGCTTGCGCGGTGACCACACCTGAGGGCAGCGCCACCATTGACCCCGAACTCCGCGCCGACGTGCGCCGGGTCTCCACCCTGCTGGGCGAGAGCCTCGTGCGGCAGGGCGGCCCCCGGCTCCTGGAACTGGTCGAGGACGTGCGCGTCCAGATCAAGCAGGCCCGATCGCAGTCCTCACCGGATGCGGCCGCGCTGGCCCGGGAGACGCTGCGCGAGCTCGACCTGGCCGACGCGACCGCCCTGGTGCGAGCGTTCGCCTCCTACTTCCAACTCGCCAACACCGCAGAGCAGGTCCACCGGGTGCGTGCCATCGAGGCGTCCGGCACCCAGGAGGGCTGGTTGGAAAGCGCGGTCGCGGCCATCGTCGCCGAGGGCGGCCCCGAACTCCTGGCCGCAACCATCGCCGCCACCGACCTGCGTCCGGTGTTCACCGCGCATCCCACCGAGGCATCACGACGCTCCGTCCTGCTGAAACTACGCGACATCGCCGACGAACTGGCCGCCACCACCCCGGACGGCAGCGTCGCCCGCCATCGTCAGGACCGCCGGCTTGCCGAGACCATCGACCTGCTGTGGCAGACCGACGAACTCCGGCTGGCCTCCCCTACCCCGGTGGACGAGGCCCGGAACGCCCTGTTCTACCTGGACGCGATCGTCGCCGATGCGCTGCCGGGCGTGCTGGGCGACCTGAACGCGTTGTGCGCCGAGCACGGTGTCCAGCCGGATGCGCTGGCGACCCCGGTGCGCCTGGGCACCTGGATCGGCGGCGACCGGGATGGGAACCCCTTCGTCACCCCCGCCGTGACCCGGGAGGTACTGCAGTTGCAGCACGAGCACGCCGTCACGCACGCCCTCGCCGTGGTCACCCGGCTGATCACCTCGCTGTCCATCTCCGACCGGCTGGCGTCCGTCTCCCCAGAACTGGCAGCGTCCCTGGCCGCGGATCTCGACCGGCTCGACCTCGACGAGCGGCTACTCTCGATCAACGCCGAGGAGCCCTACCGGCTCAAGCTCAGCTGCGTCCGGGTCAAGCTGGTCAACACCCGTCAGCGCAATCGCATGGGCGCCCGGCACGAGCCCGGCCTGGACTACGCCGACACCGCCGACCTGCTGGCCGATCTGGTGCTCGTCGCCGACTCGCTGGCCGCACATCACGGCGCGCTGGCCGCACACGGCCGCGTCCGTGCCGCGATCCAGGAGTTGGCCGCGAGCGGGCTACACCTGGCCACCCTGGACGTCCGCGAGCACTCCGACGCCCATCATGAGGCGGTCGGCGCCCTGCTGGACCGCCTCGGCGTCCTGGATCGCCCCTACGCCGACCTCACCCGCGACGAGCGGCGCGAGACCCTGTCCCGGGAACTGGCCTCACGCCGCCCCCTCGCCGGGCGCCGCTCCCCCCTCGTCGGGGCCGCCCGCAAGACCTTCGAGGTGTTCGCCGCCATCGGCGAGGCCCAGGGGCGCTACGGACGGGAGGTCATCGAGACCTACATCGTGTCCATGACCCGGGGCGTCGATGACATCCTCGCCGCCGCGATCCTCGCCCGCGAAGCCGGGCTGATCGACCTGCACGGCGGGGCCGACGGCTCCGGCGCCCACGCCGACCTCGGGATCGTGGCCCTGCTGGAGACCATCGAGGAACTGCGCCACAGCGCGGAGTTGATCGACGGCCTCCTGAGCGACCCGTCGTTCCGCCGCCTGGTCGCCCTGCGCGGGGACCGGCTCGAGGTCATGCTCGGCTACTCGGACTCCAACAAGCAGGCCGGCGTGCTGACCAGCCAGTGGGAGATACATCAGACCCAACGACGGCTGCGCGATGTGACGCGGCGTCACGGCGTCCGGCTGCGGCTCTTCCACGGCCGCGGCGGTTCGGTCGGCCGTGGCGGCGGCCCCACCTACGACGCCATCTTGGCCCAGCCGGGCGGCGTCCTGGACGGGACGATCAAGTTCACCGAACAGGGCGAGGTCATCTCCGACAAGTACTCGCTGCCCGCCCTGGCGCGCGACAACCTGGCCTTGTCGCTCTCGGCCGTGCTGTCGGCGACGGCGCTCCACCAGGAGCCCCGCCAGCCCGCCGAGGTGCTGAGCCGCTGGGACGGCGTCATGCAGGTCGCCTCGGACGCCGCCTTCGCCGCCTACGACCGGCTCGTCACCAACCCCGACCTGCCGCGCTACTTCGTGGCCTCCACTCCCGTGGAGCAGTTGGGCGCCCTGCACATCGGCTCGCGTCCCAGCAAGCGCCCCGACTCCGGCAACGGCATCGAGGGGCTGCGCGCCATTCCGTGGGTGTTCGGCTGGACGCAGTCGCGTCAGATCATCCCCGGCTGGTTCGGCGTCGGCTCCGGCCTGAAGGCCGCCCGGGAGGCCGGTCACGCCGAGGATCTGGCCCAGATGCTGCAGCAGTGGAACTTCTTCGCGACCGTGGCCTCCAACGTGGCCATGACACTCGCCAAGACCGACCTGGAGATCGCCGCCCACTACGTGGCGTCCCTGGTGCCCCAGGAACTGCAGCACGTCTTCGAGACGATCAAGGCCGAGCACGATCTGACCGTCTCCGAGTTGACCCGGCTCACCGGGGAGGCCCGCCTCTTGGACGCCCAGCCGCGGCTGCAGCGGACGCTTGCGGTACGCGACCAGTACCTGGATCCGATCAGCTACCTGCAGGTGGAGTTGCTGCGCCGCGTCCGGGCACTGGACGCCGCGGGAGAGGCCATCCCCGACGCGCTGCAGCGGGCCTTGCTGGTCACCGTCAACGGCGTCGCCGCCGGGCTGCGAAACACGGGGTAGAGCCCGGGAGTGGTGCGCCGCCTGGGCCGCTGGCCCGGGGCGGCGCACCGGGTCGCCTACGTCGCCACCCAGAGGATGCCGACCAGGCCAAGACCCACGACCGGCAGGATCACCGTCAGCAGGCTCCAGGTCTTGAACGTCTGTCCGACGGTCAAGCCGAAGAACTCCTTCACCATCCAGAAGCCGGCATCGTTGACATGGGACAGGAAGCCCGAGCCGAGCCCGACCGCGAGGACGAGCAGGGCGGCGTGAGGCGTGTCGAGCCCGGCCACGAGCGGGGAGACGAGCCCCGCCGCGGTGAGGGCGGCCACCGTGGCCGAGCCGGTCGCCGCGCGGATGAGGGCGGCGATCACCCAGGCGACCAGCATGGGGCTGAGCGCCAGCGAGGTCGACACGGAGGCCACGACGTTGCCGACGCCGATGTCGACCAGGGTCTGCTTGAAGCCGCCCCCGGCGCCGACGATGAGCAAGACGCCAGCGATGGACCCGAACGACCCGGAGACGATGGTGCCGATGGCGTCCATCGTGAGACCCGCTCCGAAGCCGAGGGTGACGATCGCCAGCAGAACGGTCAAGGTCAGAGCGACGATCGGGGTGCCGAGGAAGATCAGCACTTGGAGCAGGCCGCTGTCCTGAGGGAGGGTGAGTTCACCGACGGTCCGCCCGAGCATCAGCACGACCGGAAGGACGACGGTGGCCACCGTCCAGCCGAAGCGTGGCTGACGGGTGGCTTGCTGAGCGGCGGCGGAGCCCACCTGCGTGGACGAGTCGTCCTCGGGGGCCATGACGGGGACCATGCGCGCGAACAGCGGTGCCACGAGGGCACCGAGCGCGATCATCGGGATCGCGACCACGAAGCCGAAGAACATGGTCGTGCCGAGGTCGGCGCCCAGCGCGTCGATGACCGCGAGCGGGCCCGGGTGCGGGGGGACGAGCGCATGCATCTGCCCCAGGCCGACGAGCATGGGGATACCCACCAGCAGCACGGGAACCTTCGCCCGCCGCGCGATCAGCATGACCAGCGGGATGAGAAGCACGACGCCGGTCTCGAAGAACATCGGGATACCGACGATGGCGGCGACCAGCGCGACCGCCCACGGGAGTAGTCGGACCGAGCTCGTCGCGAGCAGCCGGTCGACCAAAGAGTTGGCGCCTCCGCTTTTGAGCAGGAGTGCCCCGATGATGGCGCCGAGCGCGATGAGGGCCCCGACCCCGCCGAGGGTGCTGCCGAAACCGGCGGTGAAGCTGTTGAGCAGCTTGGATGGGTCGACCCCGGCGACCGCCGCGACGACGCCGGACGAGACAAGCAGCGAGATGAATGGGTTGAGCTTGGCGAAAACGATCAGCGCGACGATCAGCGCGATCCCGATCGCCGCAGCGATGACGATCTGTGTCGTAGCCATGGTTGTGCGGACTCCTTCGGCCTGCGGGGTGGTGCCCCGGTAACACGTACAAAGATTATACGTTATGGTGTATATGGTTATACCATATAGCCCAGAAGGGAGAACCACGATGATGCCTGCTCCCGTTCGACGCCACTTCGGCCCGTTGTCGGGCCTGGACTGGCCGGGGCCCGGCCGCCCCCTCGTTGTGCTGCACGGGGTGTTCGATTCGGCAGAGTGCTGGACGGGGGTGGTTCAGCAGTTGGCCCACCAGGAGCCACGCTGCCGCGTCATCGGGTTCGACCTGGACGCACACGGCCAGACGCCTCTGCCTGAGGGCGACTTCACGGTGCACGCGATGGTCGAGCACGTCATCGGGGCCCTCGAGGCTGCCGGGACCGAGCCGGTGAGCCTCGCTGGACACTCCCTGGGCGGGCTCGTCGCCCACGAGGTAGCACTGACGCGCCCCGATCTGGTCGCCGCCCTCTGGCTCGAAGACCCCGCGTGGGCCGCCGCAATAGAGCCCTCGGGCGCGACTCCCCGCTTCGTCCTCGAACGCGGACGCCAGTTGGCGTCGTGGACTGCGGATCAGATCCTGGCGCGAGGCCGCGCCGATCACCCCCGATGGGCCGACGACGAGTTCGGTCCCTGGCTGCGGGCCAAGCAGGACGTCGACCTCGCGTTCCTGACGCGGCGACAGGACTGGGGGGCCCACGCATCGCCCGCCACCTGCGCAGAGCTGCGCATGGACACCTGGTTGCTGACGGCCGAGCCAAGCCGAGGAGCCGTGGTGGGCGCGGCCGCCGCGCAGGAAGCGCTGAGCCGACTCGGCGCGCGAGGAACCCACCGGCACTTCGCGGATGTCGGGCACGACATCCGCAAAGACGACCGGGGCGGCTATGTGGCCGCGCTGCGTGACTTTCTAGTCGCCACCGCCTGACGAGCGCCGCGCCACCTAGGAGACTCCGCTCCGGCGCCTGCTCGGCTCAACTCACCGAGGAGGGACCGTCCTCCAGCAGCGAGGTCCGCAACTCCACCAGCAGGTCGGACATCGCCGCCTCGGCGCGGGCCGGCTGGTCACGCATGATGGCCTCGGCGAGGGCGACGTGTGTGCTGAGCGCGGCGATCACCGGCTCATCGGGAACCATCCCCAGATCCATCCGGCCCGCGAGGATCGCCGCGACGGCGGTGGTCAGGGCCCCGAACATCTCGTTGCCCGACGACTCGAGCAGAAGGGAATGGAACTCGATGTCGGCCTCGAGGAAGCCCTGGTCGTCACCGGCCAGCAGCAGGGGCTCCAGGCTCTGAGCCAGCGCGACCAACCGAAGCCGCGCCTCCGGTGACGCCCGTCTGGCCGCGCTGGCGGCGGCCATCGGCTCGACGGCCATCCGCAACTCGACGAGCGAACGCACCTGGAGTTCGCGTTGGGGCCCACGCAGCCGCCAGCGGATCACATTGGGGTCGAACAGATTCCAGTGCCGCTGCGGAAGCACCACCATCCCGACCCGCCGCTTGGAGATCACCATGTTCAGCGACTCAAGGCTGTGAACCACTTCGCGGGCGACCGTGCGCGAGACGGCGAACCTCTCCTGGATGGACTCCAGAGTGAGGACGGCCCCAGCCGGCAGCACCCCATCGACGACCTCCTGGCCCAGGGTGTCCGAGTGCGACGCATGCAGCACAGGCGCCGGGGGCGCCGCCTCTTCCTTGGCCTGGATCCGGGTCTCCGGCTTCGTCATCGTCTCCTCAGAACAGCGCGGACGTGAGGTCGCGGCGGGCCTTCAGCACCGTCGGATCGCTTGCACCAACGGTCTCGAACAGCTCCAGCAGGCGCTTGCGGCCCCGCTCTCGGTCGTCGCCGGCCGTCAACCGGATCGCCTCGATGATCCGAGCGAAGGCCGGGGCGACGTTGCCGGAGGCGAGTTCGAGGTCGGCCATCGCGAGTTGGGCGTCCACATCGGCAGGGTCGGCGTCGGCCTTCGCCTGCACTTCGGCCGGGTTCGCCCCGCCCAGCCGCACCATGAGGGCGGCCTGGGCGCGCCCCGCCGCGGCCTCGGTGTCAGCCGGGTTCGCCTCCAGCAGCTTGTCGAACTCGGCCACCGCTGCGGCGAAGTCACCCCGCTCCAACGCGGCGTCGGCCGCATCGAACCGCGGATCCGGTCCGGCGGCCTGAGCGGCGTTCGGGTCGACGACGGGCTGCGCCTTGCCGGTGACCCCGTTCGTGGCCGCGACCTGCAGAAGCTGATCGATCGCCGCCTTCGCGGTCGCGGCGTCCGTGGTGCCCTGGAACAACGGCGCCAGCTGCCCGCCCAGAACGCCCACCACCAGCGGGACGCTCTGGATCTGCAGCGCCTGGGCGATGGTGGGGGCCCGGTCCACGTCGATGCGCACCAGCAGGTAGGAGCCGGCAGCCTGGTTGGCCAGCGCAGTCAACGTCGCGGCGAACTGCGGGTCGGGGGCACGCGAGGACCAGAACTCCAGCACCAGCGGGTGCTGCATCGACAGGCCGAGCACCGATTCGAAGGACTGGTCGTCGGCTTCGACGACCCACGACGCACCGGGAGGAGGGGGCGGGGTGGGCTTGAGTGCGGAGAGATCGATCGCTCCGCCACGCAGCGGCATAGAAGACATGTCCCCCATTGTTCCACCGCCTCGCCGGCACCCGGCCCCGCCGCCGGGCGCACGGACGAGACGATCCGCGCACGGGGCTGCAACCGGGCGATGGGCGCGGCATGATGGGGCCATGGTTCACCCACGCGCCGGACAGCCCGCCACGCCCGAGGACCTGATCGACGTCGATCAGGTCATTGCTGCCTACTACGACCTCATCCCCGACCCTGCCAACCCCGACCAGCAGGTCGTGTTCGGCACGTCCGGGCACCGTGGCGCCAGCCTCAAGACGGCGTTCAACGAAGCCCACATCGTCGCCACGACGCAGGCCATCGTCGAGTACCGGGCGGCCCAGGGAATCACCGGCCCCCTGTTCCTCGGCAAGGACACGCACGCCCTGTCGCTGCCTGCGTGGAAGACGGCCCTGGAGGTGCTCCACGCCAGCGGGGTCGACGTCCGCGCCGAACGCGAGGACGAGTTCACCCCCACCCCGGCGCTCTCCCGCGCGATCATCGTCTACAACCGCGATCACTCCGGCCCGCGGGCCGACGGCATCGTGGTGACGCCGTCACACAATCCGCCCACCGACGGCGGTTTCAAGTACAACCCTCCGCACGGTGGTCCGGCCGACTCCGATGCCACGAAGGTGATCGCCGCCCGGGCCAACGAACTCCTCGGCGCCTGGCGCTCGGTCGCACGCACCCCCTACGAGCGGGCCGCCGCCCAGATCACCCGCCACGACTACCGGACGCCGTACGTGGCGGACCTGTCGTCGGTGATCAACCTGGATGCGATCCGCGATGCCGGGCTGTCGATCGGCGCCGACCCGATGGGTGGCGCCTCGGTGCAGTACTGGGAGTACCTGGCCGACAGCTTCGACCTGGGCATTACGGTGGTGAACCGCACCGTCGACCCTGCCTGGCCCTTCATGACCCTGGACTGGGACGGCAAGATCCGGATGGACTGCTCCTCCCCCTATGCCATGGCCTCCCTGATCGGCAACCGGGACGCCTACGACCTGGCCACCGGGAACGATGCCGACTCGGATCGCCACGGCATCGTCACCCCCGACGCCGGGCTGATGAACCCCAACCACTACCTCGCCGTCGCCATCCAGTACCTCTACGGGCATCGTCCCGGCTGGAATCCGCAGGCGGGCATCGGCAAGACCCTGGTGTCGAGTTCCATGATCGACAAGGTGGCCACCAAGCTGGGCCGCACCCTCGTGGAGGTGCCCGTCGGATTCAAGTGGTTCGTCCCGGGGCTTTCCGACGGATCGATCGGGTTCGGCGGTGAGGAGTCCGCCGGGGCATCCTTCCTGACGTCGGACGGCCGCACCTGGACGACGGACAAGGACGGCATCCTGCTCGACCTGCTCGCCTCGGAGATCCTCGCCGTCACCGGCACGACACCCAGCCAGCACTACGCGGCGCTGGCCGACGAGTTCGGGCAGACCTCGTACGCCCGGGTCGACGCCCCGGCGAACCGGGAGCAGAAGGCGAAGCTCGGTGCGCTCACCCCCGGTGACGTCACCGCCACCGAGCTGGCCGGGGAGCCGATCCTCGCCAAGCTCACCCGTGCCCCGGGCAACGATGCGCCCATCGGCGGGCTGAAGGTCGTCACGAAGAGCGCCTGGTTCGCCGCCCGGCCCTCGGGGACCGAGGACGTCTACAAGATCTACGCCGAGTCGTTCCAAGGCGACGCCCACCTCGCCGAGGTGCAGGCCCAGGCCAAGCAGGTCGTGGATTCAGTCCTGTCCTGACTCCCAGGCCCGCAGCAACTCGGCCCGCCTCCCGCGCGCCAGGAGCCTGCCCACCCAGGTGGCGGGCACCTGGACGCCGGTGGCGAGGTAGGCGACCACATGGTCGTAGATCAGCCCTTGGTTCATCGTGGCGAAGGCCGCCGTCTGACCGATGACCACCACCGTGTCCCCCAGGCGCAGCAGGGTGTCGGAGGGCGGCTCGAACGTCGGCGTGCCGTCCCGCATCAACGTGACGGGCAGGGCGCGGAGTTGCAGGGTGCGGTCGTCGGGGTGGCGGAACAGGTCGCCCAGGTGGACGCGGTGGCCGGCCTTCAGCCAGCGCGCCACCGCCGGCGCCTGGACGGTGTCGATGACGAACCGGTCGCTGTCGGGTGAACCGCGGCCCATGCGCTGCACGATCCTGGAGACCAGGCCGTCGGCAGCCTTGTCGTCGAGGGTCCACAGGTAGGCGACGAACTCCCAGAAGTCGGGGGTGATGACGCGCGACAGCGCCTCCGACACCGACAACTGCGCGGGGATGAACACCGAGTCCGGAGCCAGCGCCTCCAGAAGGGGTTTCGCCCGCGGCGAGCTTTGCCGCACCGCGAGGAAGACGTCGGGGTTCTCCAGGCGGGCGTGGCCGGCCAGTGCCAGGTTGAGCGCGTCCTGGTCGCTTCCGGCCACGAACCCCACCGAACCGCTCACATCGGGTGGACCGTCTTCCGGGCGCACCAGCGACCAGTTGAGACCGGCGTCCTCGAGGTCTTGGGCGAGCTCGCGGCCGAAGCCGTCGTTCGAGGCGATCACCCAGTGGCCGTCCTCGTGTTCTTCGGTGTCGGGCGGCAGCGGCTCCCCGCTCATCGCGGTCAGCCAGGTCACCAGCCGGTAGGTGTCGGGGTGCCGCAGCCGCATGACGAGATAGTTGCCGAAGCGCTCATACGCGTTGACGACGGCCTCTGCGCCGAAGTCCCGCATGGCGCCGACGGTGAGCCGATCGTTCGCGCACGCGATGACCGGAACGTCCTCACGCAGCAGCGAGACGGCCATCACGATGGCGAGGTTGACCTCGTCGTCGTGGGTCAGCGCGAGAACCCCCGTGCAGTACGGGCTGCCGAGCCCGGCCAGGCCGAGGGAGGCGGGGTCGCGCGCGTCAGCGACCAGTGCGGGAATGTCGCTGGAGAGTTGCGCGTCGGCGAGGGCGTCCAGCGATGCCGGGTCGGAGTCCAGGATGACGCAACTGCGCCCGCGGGCGTCCAGCTTCTCGGCGACCATCCGGCCCATCTGGCCGTACCCGGCGACGATGAGGAACGGGCGGCGCAGCGCCTTGACCTTGCGAACGAACGCCTGCCGGGCCACGGCGAGCCGGAAGGCCCGATCCTGGAGCAGGGCCAGCATGATGCCGATGAAGTACGCCCAGCCCATGACCGAGGCGAAGATGCACACGATGACCCAGGCGCGTTGCGGATAGCTCAACGGATAGGGGATCTCGCCGAATCCGATGGTGGTCGCCGTGTAGCTCATCAGGTAGAGCGCATCGAAGACGCTCAGGTGCCAGACGTGGCCCTGTGGGTCCGTTCCCGGGATCAGCGTCAGCCCGGTGACCCCCACGCTGAACACGACCACGACGGTGATCAGGGGTGCGCGGAGCCTGCGCAGCGCCAGGAACAGTGCGTCGGTGGGCTGGACGGGGTCGGGGACGCGCACGGACCGGCGCCGCAGCGGGCTGCCCCGCCACGGTGCCGAGGGTGTGCGTCGAGAGCGCCGCATCCCGGCCTCAGTGGTGACGGAAGTTTGCGGTCTCGATGACCATCAGCACCACCGAGACGATGTTGGCCAGCAGGGCTCCCAGCGCCAACGACACCACGCTGGACATGGCGCCTGCCGTCAGCGGCTGGGGAGCGATCTGGGTGATCCAGATCCACACCACGGCGGCACCGATGAGCTGGATCGTCGCGACCAGACTGGTCGCCAGGTGCATGGCCCCCATCTGCGTCCGGTCGCCGAACTTCAAGATCGTGGCGACGATGTTCACGACCACGGCGGCGTACAACTCGGCCACATTGTGCAGGTCGGGGTTGCCGATGTCACCGGTGACGTAGCCGAAGTTCAGCGTGGCCGCGAGCAGCACGAAGAAGCCGAAAACCACCTTCTCCAGGTTCATGGCGCCACCCTAGCTGCCGGGCGCGTGGCCCTGGGTGCGCGCGCCCCGCGGCTTCCCCCGGGACACGCAGGCCGATCACCCGTTGGCGGTGGCGAACAAGATGTCGACGACGTAGACCAGCGTGTCCCCGGCCTCGACGGTCGGGGAGGTCGCGTTGCCGTCGGGATAGGCCTGGTCCGGCGGAATGATCATGATGACGCGGGAACCGATCGGGCGACCCACGAGCCCGGTCCGCCAGCCGGGGATCATCTCGGACAGCTGGGCCGCGTCGGCGGCGTCGTAGCTGTCCTCGATCATCTGGCCGGTCTTCCACGACCAGCCCCGGAATTTCACCAGCATGACGTCGCCCTCCGCGACGGCCGGCTGCTCACCGGTGATCAGGTTCTCGGCGATCAGGGTGCTGGGCGGAGTGGACCCGCTGGGGATCGACACCGTCGGCTTGCCCCCGTCGTCACCGACCGTCACGGGAAGACTGGGCTGGTTGACGGTGCCGGTCGCCTGTCCGATGGACACGGCGACCACGTCGACGACGAACACAAGCGAGTCGCCCACCTCGATGCCTGCAGCTGAGGACCCCCCGGATGAGTCGTAGCCGTCGCTGCCCGGCATCGCGATCAGGACGCGCTCCCCCGCCTTGGCGCCCGTCAGGCCCTTGGTGAAGCCGGCCACGACCTGCGACAGCGAGAACACGGCCGGGGTGCCCTTGGACCAGGAGGAGTCGAACACCTGGCCGGTGCGCCCATTGACGCCGACGTAGTTCACCTCGACGTAGGAGTCGGCGACCGCCTCCGGGCCCGCTCCGGGCGTGAGCACCTGCCGACGCGTCTCGTCGATGGCCCACGGCGACGGCACCGTCACGGTGGGGGCGCTCCCCAGGTCACCCGTCACCGTGATCCCGTCCAGGCTGGACGAGGGGGTGATCGGGGTGGCACTGGCGGTCTCGGTCGGCGTCGCGGAGGCTGTCGCGGTGTCGCTGGCGGTCGGCGTCGCGCTCGGTTCGGGCGAACCGCCGCAGGCGGCGAGCGTCAGCGCGAGCGCGAAGCCCAGCGCGACCGAGGCGGCTGCTTTGAGGGAATTCTGCACCTCGGCATTCTACCGAGGCTTTCTGTGGGCCGGCGCCCGCGGTCGCTACAACCGGACGGCGTCCAGCAAGGCGCCCAGTTCCGCGGAGGTGACCTCCCGCAGCTCGCCGGGCCGCAGCCGCCCCATGCGGACCGGCCCGATCTGCGTGCGCGACAACGCCGTGACCGGGTGTCCGACGGCGTCGAACATGCGCCGCACGATCCGGTTGCGGCCCTCGTGCAGGACGACGGTCACCATCGTCTTGTGCCGGGCCTTCGCCCCCAGGCGGATACGGTCGGGTTTGACGGGGCCGTCCTCCAGGCGGATGCCCGCGGCGAGCCGCTTGAGGGTGGCCTCGTGGAGATCCCCCTCGACCTCAGCCACATAGGTCTTGGTCAGTTCGAAGCTCGGGTGCATCATCGCCTGGGCGAAGTCGCCGTCGTTGGTGAGCAGGATCATCCCGTCGGTGTCGGTGTCGAGGCGTCCCACATGGAACAGCCCCTGCCGGGAATGCGCCCCCAGGTAGTCGCTGAGCGTGGGCCTGCCCTGCGGGTCGCTCATCGTGGAGACGACGCCCCGGGGCTTGTTGAACACCAGGTATGCGTGCTCCCGCGGCGGTGGGATCCGGGCGCCGTCCACGCGGATGACGTCACGCCGTGGATCGACGCGGCGGCCCTGTTCGAGGACCAGTTCCCCGTTCACCTCGATCCGGCCTTCAGCCACCATCTGCTCGGCGGCTCGCCGGGATGCCACCCCCGCCTGGGCGAGCACCTTCTGGAGCCGGATGCCTTCGTGGTCGCTCATGCGTCCTCCTTGCCCTGCGGCCTCGCCGCGTCGTCGTGAGTCGGTGTCCCCGCCTCGTCGTCCACCTGCAGGATCGCTTCGGCCTGCCCGGCCAGTTCGGCCTCGAGCAGGGAAGCCTCCGGCAGGTAGGGGGCGATCGGGGGGAGTTCGTCGAGGCTGCTGAACCCCATCTTCTCCAGGAACACCGGGCTGGTGCGAAACAGCATCGCGCCGGTCTCCTGGGAGGGTCCCGCTTCTTCGAGGAGCCCGCGGGTGACCAGGGTGCGCATGACGCCGTCCACGTTCACGCCGCGGATGCCCGAGACGCGAGAGCGGGAGATCGGCTGCAGATAGGCGACCACGGCCAGGGTTTCCAGGGCGGCCTGGGACAACTTGGCCTGTTGCCCCTCTGTGACCCAGCGCGCGATCAGGTCCGCGTGCTCGGTCCTGGTGTACAGCCGCCACCCGTGACCCACCTGCCGCAGTTCGAAACCCCGGCCGGTGTCGTCGTAGAACCGCGCGAGCTCCTCCAGCGCCGCCCACACCTCGGGGGCAGGCACGTCGAGTGCCTGCGCGAGTTCGGCAGCACCCAGCGGTTCGGTGGCCATCAGCAACAGCGCCTCCACGGGCGCGGTGATGACGGTGTCGGGACGCTCACTCATGGTGCTCTCCTTGGGGCGGGACGCCGGTGAACTCATCGATGTGGGATGCCTCATACCCTGCGGCGTCCGAAGCCGTCCAGCGGACGGTGAGCTCGCCGAGGGGAGCGAGCTGATCGAAGGCGACGGCGCGCTGCCGGGCAAGTTCCAGCAGGGCGAGGAACCGGGCGACGACCACGAGGCGATCCCCCGCGTCCGCGACGAGCGCCCGGAACGTCACGCTCCCCGCCTCACGCACTCGAGTGACGATGAGGTGGGCCTGCTCGCGGACGCTCACCGCGGGGGCGTGCAGGTGCGCCAACGAGATGGCGTCCTCCGGTTTGGGTTGCAGGGCCCGGGCGGCCAGCCATGCGAGTTGCTCCCCGTCGACGGTGAGCACCACCTCGGGCAGCAAGGTGGCGTAGGCCTCCTCCAACCCGCCCGGCCGGGGGTGGCGGCGTCCTTCCGCCTCCAGGCGTCCGCGAAACAGTGTGGAGACCTGCTTGAAGGCCCGGTACTGCAGCAGCCGCGCGAACAGCAGGTCGCGCGCCTCGAGCATGGCGATGTCCTCGGCGTCCTCGACCTCCCCGGCGGGCAGCAGCCGGGCGGCTTTGAGGTCGAGCAAGGTCGCGGCGACCACGAGGAAGGAGCTGGTCTGATCCAGGTCCCAGTCCGATCCGAGCGCTCGGAGGTGAGCGATGAACTCGTCGGTGACCGCGGAGAGCGCCACTTCGGTGACGTCGAGTTTGTGGCGGGAGATGAGCTGCAGCAGCAGGTCGAACGGCCCCTCGAAGTTGGTCAGTTTGACGGTGAAGCCCGCGGCGGCCTCCGGTGGGGTCACGACTCGGCGGCGAGCCGGCGCACGACGTCGGCGCCCTCCGGGTCGGCCGCGATGCTCGCCAGCGCCGAGGCGATGGCCGCGCGCACGATCCGCCCGCGGTCCACCGCCAGCCCATGCTCGGCCCGGAGGTCGAGCCGGAGCCGTTCCAGGGCGAGGAGTTCCTCGCTGCTCACGTACACGGTGATCTTTTCCTCGTGCCGGACGCGGCCGCTGTGCTCCACGGAGCCGCGGCGCCGACGCGGAGCCGCGCCGGACGTCCCGGCGGGTGCGTCACTGGCCCGGAGCTCCTCGTGGGGGGACGGCTCAGCCTGGGCTGCGGTCCGTCGCCTGCGCACGGGGCGCTCGCCTGCGGCGTCTGCGGGCTGCTCGCTACCCACGTCGGTGGGGCGGAACAGTTCGGAGGCCCCCGGCAGTCCTACACGTCGGGGCATCGCAGGAGCACCTCCTTGGCCAGGTTGCGGTAAGCCTCGGCGCCGGGACTGGAGCTGGCGTAGGTGGTGATGGGTTCGCCGGCCACGGTGGTCTCGGGGAACTTCACCGTGCGCTTGATGACGGTGTGGAACACCGTGTCGCCGAAGGCCTCCACAACGCGTTCGAGGACCTCCCGGCTGTGCAGCGTCCGGCCGTCGTACATGGTGCCGACGATGCCGAGCACCTTGAGGTCGGGGTTCAGGCGTTCGGTCACCTTGGTGATGGTGTCGGTGAGCAGCGCCACGCCGCGCAGCGCGAAGAACTCACACTCCAGGGGGATGAGGGCGTAGTCGGAGGCGGTGAGGGCGTTGACGGTCAGGAGGCCGAGGCTGGGGGCGCAGTCGATGATGATGACGTCGTAGTGGCTCCTCACGGGGGCCAGGACGCGGCGCAGCGTCTGTTCCCGGGCCACCTCGGAGACGAGTTGGACCTCGGCTGCCGAGAGGTCGATGTTGGCGGGCAGCAGGTCCAAACCGTCGACGTTGGTGGGCAGGATCACCTCCTCGATCGCCACGCCGCGGCCGAGCAGCAGGTTGTAGATCGAGGTGTCGAGGTTGTGGGGGTTGACGCCCAGGCCGACGGACGCCGAGCCCTGCGGGTCGAAGTCGACCAGCAGTACCTTGCGGCCGAGTTCGGCCAACGCCGCCCCCAGGTTGATCGTGGTGGTCGTCTTGCCGACGCCGCCCTTCTGGTTGGTCATCGCGATGATCACCGCGTTCCGGGGATCCTCGCGCGGCGGACGCGGCTCCCCCAGGTCCGGCCAGGGACGTCCCGTGGGGCCCAGTTCCCCCGCTGCCGCCGGTTCCTCATCGAACAGGACGGGGTTCTTGCTCACGGGTTCCTCCTCGGGTTGGATATCGGGAGAAGCCTACGCCTCAAATAGAGACAAAATGACATCGTGGAGGCACCCGGCTCGACGAACTACTTGACCTTTCAAGTTTGTTGGTAGGATGGTGCCATGGCTGAGGTGCGGTGGTTGAACGACGGCGAGATTGAGGCGTGGCTGAAGTTCCGCGCCGTCATCGAGGTGTTCCCCGGTGTGCTGGACAGTCAGCTGCGCCGCGACGAGAACCTGACCCACATGGAGTATCAGGTGCTGGCCATGTTGTCCGAGGTGCCCGAGGCGACGCTGCGCATGTCCGCCCTCGCGGCCCGCTCGAACGCCACCCTCACCCGCATGTCGCACGTGGTGACCCGCATGAGCGTGCGCGGGCTCGTGGAGCGGCTGGCCTGCGTGAAGGACGGCCGAGCCACGAACGTCCACCTCACCGCGACCGGGCGCGACGCCCTCGTCGCGGCGGCGCCGGGTCACGTGGCGCAGGTGCGCGCCTCCCTCATCGACGCCGTCACCCCCGAGCAACTGCAGCAACTCGGCGACATCTGCGACGCGATCTTGGACCGCATCGACCCCGACGGCGTCGTCACCTCACGCTGACCCCGCCGGTGGCGGGGGTTGCTCTGTCAGCGTCCACCCCGCACCCTGGACCCATGGCCCTCACCGTGCAGATCACCTTCGATGCCCACGACCCGGCCGCCCTGGCGGAGTTCTGGGCGCTCGCTCTCGGTTACGAGCTGGAGCCTCCCCCCGCGGGTTTCCAGACCTGGGAGGAGGCCCTGGACGCCTGGGGCGTCCCCGCAGGCGACCGCAACCGTGCCTCCGCGCTCCGCGATCCCGCAGGCCACGGGCCCCGGGTGTTCATCCAGCGGGTCCCCGAGGACAAGACGGCCAAGAACCGGCTCCACCTGGATCTACGCGCCGCCGAGGGGATCCCCCGGGAGGAACGGATGGCCGCTTTGGAACAGCGCGCGCAGACGCTGGTGGACGCTGGGGCCACGCGCGTGAGCCGCCACGAACCCGACCGCCTCGGTCAGGGTCACATCGTCATGCAGGACCCCGAGGGCAACGAGTTCTGCCTCGATTGAGTCCTGGCCCGTCCGCGCCCGCGGACGCTATCGCGCCCGGGGATGCGCCGACACGAACACCTCGCGCAGGTGCTCAGCGGTCACCAGCGTGTAGAGCTGCGTGGTCGCCACGGAGGCGTGCCCCAGCAACTCCTGCACGACGCGCACGTCCGCACCCCCATCGAGCAGGTGCGTGGCGAAGGAATGCCGCAGGGTGTGCGGGCTCACCGCGACCCCCAGTCCGGCGCTCTCCCCCGCCGCCGCGAGGATGTTGTAGGCCGACTGCCGGCTCAGCCGGGCTCCGCGCGCGTTGAGCAGCAGCGCCGGACCTGGGCGCCGGGCGGAGGCGATCATCGCCGGGCGGCCGCGCACCAGCCAGGCACCCAGCGCCGCCCGGGCGTAGCTGCCCAGCGGAACGATGCGCTCCTTGCGTCCCTTGCCGAACAGGCGTAGCCCCAGGTCCGGGTCCTCGAGCTGGGCGCTGACGTCGTCGACATCGAGGGCCAGTAACTCCGAGACCCGGGCGCCCGTCCCGTACAGCAGCTCCAGCAGTGCGGCATCGCGCAGCCCCATCGGCGTGTCCAGGTCGGGAACCGCCAGCACCGCCTGCACCTGATCCAGCGACAGGGCCTTCGGCAGCCGCTTGGCTCGCCGGGGCGGGGCGATCTCCGCCGCAGGATCGCCGGAGGCGTCGCCGTCGCGCACCGCAAACCTATGCAGCGAGCGGACGGCTGCGACACCACGCGCCACCGAGGACGCCGCCAGACCGGGACGGGACGCATCCCCGGACCGCAGCCAGGCCGCGAAGGCGGCGACATGCTCCGCCTCCACCTCCGCGATGGACGACACGCCCTGCGCCTCCAGCCAGCCCGCGTACCGGCCCAGATCGCGCCGGTAGGCGGCGACCGTGTGCGCGGAGGCACCGACCTCGGCTTCGAGATGATCCAGGTAGGCCGCGACGACCCCGGCCAGCGAGCTCATGCTCCGCCGCCGCGCCGACGCGCGCCCGGGCTCATGCCGAGGCGTCGAGGGCCGCGAGGTCGGCGGCCCGCTGCGCGGCCGCCTCACGGGCCAACCACGGCGCGTCCGCCGCGCGCAGTTCGTCCACCCGCCCCGACCGCAGCGCGGCATACGCCGCCAGCGATCCCGCGACCAGGGTCGGGTTCTGCACCGTCCCGGCGAGGACGGCCGTCACGAGGTCCTCCAGCGGCACGAGGCACACGTCCATGTCGGCTTCCTCGCCGTGCAGCTCGAACCCGTCGGGACGCGGCGCGTCGCGCAGGTCACGGGCCAGGAAGATCCGCAGCGTCTCGGCCAGGCATCCAGGCGAGGTCAGGTAGTCGGTCAGGACGCGCCAGTCTCCGGCCGCGAGGAGCGCCTCTTCGGCCAGTTCCCGTTCGGCCGCCGCAAGCCAGGTCTCTCCCGCTGCGTCCAGCAGCCCGGCGGGCGGCTCGATCAGCCGGAACCCGACGGGGTGGCGATACTGCCGCACCACGACGACCCGTTCCTGGTCGTCGAGGGCGATGATCCCGACGGCTCCCGGGTGCTGCAGGTAGTCGCGCACCATCGACTCCCCCTGCGGGGTGGCGACGGTGTCGCTGACGAACGTGCTCACCTTGCCCTGGCCCACGACCCGGTGCTCCACGATGGGCCAGCTCAGCGGCACGTCCGCGATGTCACCGGGAGCCAGCACCGGCAGCTCACGCATGCGCGGCCTCTTCGGTGAACAGCCGCTGGCTGCGCCGCCGCTCGACCGCGGCCGCGATCAGCCCGGCGAACAGCGGGTGCGCCTTCGTGGGTCGCGACTTGAACTCGGGATGCGCTTGGGTTGCGACGTAGTAGGGGTGCAGGGCGGAATCCAGCTCCACGAACTCCACCAGCTTTCCGTCGGGGGACGTCCCGGACACCTTCAGACCGGCGGCCTCGATCTGCTCGCGGTAGGCGTTGTTGACCTCGTAGCGGTGCCGGTGACGCTCGGAGACCCGCGTCGTGCCGTACGCGGATGCGACGAGCGAGCCGGGGGTCAACACGGCCGGATAGGCGCCCAGCCGCATGGTGCCGCCCAGGTCGCCTGCGCCTTCGACGAACGCCTGCTGTTCGGCCATCGTGGAGATCACCGGGAACTCGGTGTCAGGATCGAACTCGGTGGAGGCCGCACCCTCCAGGCCGGCCAGGTTGCGGGCCGCCTCCATCACCATGCACTGCAGTCCCAGGCACAGCCCTAGGGTCGGGATCTGGTTCTCGCGGGCGTAGGTGAGGGCACCGAGTTTCCCCTCGACGCCACGGATGCCGAAACCTCCGGGGATCAGCACGCCATCAACCTCGGCCAGATGCCGCGCCGCGCCCTCCGGGGTGGCGCACTCATCGGAGGCGACCCACACGACGTTGACTTTGGCGTAGTTGGCAAACCCGCCCGCCCGGAGCGCCTCCGACACCGACAGATAGGCGTCGGGCAGGTCGATGTACTTGCCGACCAGGGCGACCGTGACCTCCTCCTTGGGGTGATGGACGCGGTCGAGCAGATCGTTCCAGCGTCGCCAGTTCACGTCGCGGAAGCTGACGCCGAGGCGCCGAACGACGTAGGCGTCCAGACCCTCGTTGAACAGCACCCGCGGGATTTCGTAGATCGAGCCGGCGTCGGGGCACGAGATGACGGCTTCCTCGTCGACGTCACACATCAGCGCGATCTTGCGCTTGATGCCCGCTGGCACGTCGCGCACGCAGCGCGCCACGATCGCGTCGGGCGTGATGCCCACCTGGCGCAGCGCGGCGACCGAGTGCTGGGTGGGCTTGGTCTTGAGCTCCCCCGAAGGGCCGATGTAAGGCACCAGCGAAACGTGCAGGAAGAACACGTTGTCACGGCCGACTTCCCGGCGGACCTGGCGGGCGGCCTCCAGGAACGGCAGCGACTCGATGTCGCCGACGGTGCCGCCGATCTCATGGATGATGACGTCGGTGCGGCCGTCGTTCATGGCCAGCATGTCGTCGCGGATCTGGTTGGTGATGTGCGGGATCACCTGGACGGTATCCCCGAGGAAGTCACCACGGCGTTCCTTGGCGATGACCGTCGAGTACACCTTGCCGGTGGTCACGTTGGCCTCGCCGGTCAGGCTGACGTCCAGGAAGCGCTCGTAGTGGCCGATGTCCAGATCGGTCTCGGCGCCGTCCTCGGTCACGAACACCTCGCCGTGCTGGAACGGGTTCATGGTTCCCGGATCGACGTTGAGGTAAGGATCCAACTTCTGCATGGTCACGCGCATACCGCGCGCCACCAGAAGCGATCCGAGGCTTGAGGCCGTGAGGCCCTTCCCCAACGAGGAGGCAACGCCCCCGGTCACGAAAATGTGCTTGGTCTCTTGCGCGTCTCCCACGGACCTCCAGCATAGGCGCTCCGCCCGCACATCGGTGCCACCACGTCGGATGCCGGATGCACCCCGAACGTGATTGGGTGGCAGGCATGGACGTTGAACTCGCAATGGTGCGGGACTTCCTCGCAGAGCACGAACCCTTCAGCATGCTGCCCGCCGACACCCTCGACGGGCTGCCCTCCCGGCTGCTCACCCGGTATTACCGTCGAGGAAGCGTCTTGGTGGAACACGGTGCTGCGAACGCCTACCTGTTCATCCTCCGCTCCGGAGCGGTCGACATCCTGGACGCGCAGGGCGCCCTGGTGGAGCGCACCGAGGTCGGCGAATCGTTCGGTATCTCCTCGGTGATGACCGGCGGCCCCAGCAACTACCGGCTCGTCGCCCACGCGGATTCGCTGTGCCTCCTGCTGCCCGCCGACGAGTTCTCCCCGCTCATGGCGTCCTCGCCCGACCTGAGCCGGCACTACCTGGACCAGCAGGCGGGGAGGATCAAGACGGCCATCGCGTCGGTGCGGGCCCAGGACGCCGGCTCGGCGATCCTGCGCACCCGGGTGCGCGACATCGTGCGCACCGCCCCGATCACCATCACCGGCCGAGACAGCGTCCGCGACGCGGCGACGTTGATGACCCAGCGACGGGTGTCCGCGCTTCTGGTCACCGAGGGTGACCTGCTGGTCGGGATCCTCACCGACCGCGACCTGCGCGCCAAAGTGGTCGCCCAGGGGCGCCCCGCCACGGAACCGGTGTCGGCGATCATGTCGCCGGATCCCCTCTCGGTCTCCCCCGACACGCTCGCCTTCGAGGTGCTCGTGCTGATGAGTCAGCGCGGCTTCCACCACCTGCCGGTCCTGGAGGGCACCCGGCTGCTGGGCATGATCACCGCAGGGGACCTGATGCGTCTGGAGCAGGCCAACCCGAGCTACCTGGTGGGGCAGATCGAACGCCAGGCCAGCGTCGAGGACCTGGCCGCGACAGCAAGCCGGCTCCCCGAGGTGGTGTCCGCGGCCGCCGGCCAGGACGCCACCGCCGCGGACGTCTCCCGCGTCGTCACCGCCATCGTCGACGCCCTCACCCGCAAGCTGATCGGGCTGGCCGAGGACGCGCTGGGTCCCGCCCCCGCGGAGTACTGCTGGGTCGCCCTGGGGTCGCAGGGCCGCCTGGAAGCGGGACTGGGCTCCGACCAGGACAATGCCCTGATCCTGGGTCGCGACCCGGCCCCTGCGGAGGCCGACTGGTTCGCCGCCCTGGCGGCATTCGTCGTCGACGGACTGGAGCGCTGCGGGTTCCCGCGCTGCCCCGGCGACATGATGGCGTCCAACCCCGCGTGGCGGCAGTCGGTCGCGGGCTGGGAACACAGCTTTGGGCGATGGATCGGCACACCCGATCCGGACGCCATGCTGCACGCTCAGACATTCCTCGACATGCGGGCGGTCCACGGCGACCGCAGCCTCGCGGAGCGGGTGCACGCGCACGCCGTCGCCCTGGTCCCGGGTTCCCCCCGCTTCCAGGCCCACCTGGCCAAGGAGGCGCAACGGTTCGAGCCCCCCTTGGGGTTCTTCCGCGACTTCGTCGTGGAGAGCGCCGGGGAACACCGCCATGCGCTGGACCTGAAGGTCGGCGGCATCACCCCGGTGGTGCAGTTGGCGCGCCTGGTCTCACTGGCCGCCGGGTCGGCCGCACTGAGCACCGGGGAGCGGCTGCGGGCGGCGGCCGGGACGGGCGCGCTCTCGCAGGAGAGCGCCGCGAGCCTGGGCGACGCGTTCGAGTTCATCGGCTATGTGCGCCTGCAGCATCAGGTTCGGCAGTTCGCCACCGGAGCCTCGGTCGACAACTACATCGACCCGACCTCGCTGAGCTCCTTCGAGCGGCGGCACCTCAAGGAGGCGTTCGGCATCATCCGCGGGCTGCAGAAAGCAGTCGCCTACCGGTACCGGACGGATGTGACCTAGACATGACCTGGTCACCGTTCTTCGGGCTGCGCCGGGCGCGCGCCGCCCGGCGCGCCACCGGCGCGCTCGGCGACTTCTACGCCGTCCCGGCCCCCGCTGCCGACACCCCTCTCGACGACCTAGGACTCCTGGCCGTCGACGTCGAGACCACCGGCCTGAATCCCCAGGTCGACACGGTGGTGAGCATGGGCCACGTCCCCGTCGACGGCCGGAGCATCCTCCTCGGATCCGCCGCCCAGCATGTTCTCGACGCCGGGGTCGCGGTCGGCCAGTCCGCCGTCTTCCACGGGATCACCGACGACGCCCTCGCCGAGGGCGCAGACCTCGACGATGCGATGTCCGCCGTGCTGGCGGCGTTACGTGGCCGGGCCATGCTGGCTCACTTCGCCTACATCGAGCGCCATTTCCTGTCCCGGCTGTGCGAGCGCCTCTACGGCGCTCCGCTGGTCGTCCCCGTGGTGTGCACGCTGGTGCTGCACGACTCCCTGGTCAACCGGGGGTTCGACGACGAGGCCCGAGCGGGCCAACTGCGGCTGTGGACCGCGCGGGCGCGCTACGGGCTGCCCAGCTACCCAGCGCACGACGCACTCGTCGACGCGCTGGCCTGCGCGGAGCTCTATCTCGCTCAGACGGCCGAACTGGGGCAGCTGGGAACACTGTCGCTGGGGGCTGTGGCGACGCGATGAGTCGCCGGGTCAAGCCTGAGCCGGCCGCGTCCCGAAGATGACGCTGCCCAGACGGACGCAGGTTGCACCCTCCTCCACGGCCAGCTCGAAGTCGCCGGACATGCCCATGGACAGTGCGCCGAACTCGGGCCCGTAGACGTCGCGAAGCCGGTCACGCAGGTCGCGCAGGCAGGCGAAACTGCTGCGGATCGCGTCCCGGTCGGTGGTGTGGGCGGCCATGGTCATGAGGCCGCGAACCTCCAGATGCGGACACGCGCGCAGCGTGGCGACCGCCGCAGGGGTGTCCTCCGGGCGGAATCCCGCCTTGGCGGCCTCACCTGAGGTGTTGACCTGAACCAGCACCGGCAGCGTGCGGCCCAGTGCATCCAGCCGCCGCTCCAGCGCCTCACCCAGGGCGACGGAGTCGAGGGACTGGAGTTCCGCTGCATGTTCGGCGATCAGCTTGGCCTTGTTGGTCTGGACGCGTCCGATCGCCACCCAGGAGAGGTCGAGATCGGCCAGTTCGGCGGCGCGGCGGGCGACTTCCTGCGGACGGTTCTCGCCGAACCGGCGGTAGCCCGCCCCGGCGGCGCGCCGCACGGCTGCGTCCGGATGCGTCTTGCTGACGGGGAGCAACTCGACCTCGGTGGTGTCCCGTCCGGCACGGCTGCACGCCGCGTCGATCCGGGCTCGCGCCTGCCGCAGGTTCTCCAGCACGTCAGCCATAGCGTCAGGACTACCACACCCGCACCGGTCGCGGGCCGCCGACGTCAGGCCTGAAGCACTGCCAGGAAGGGCAGCAACCCCGCGACCAGACCGACGCTCATCCAGAACATCCCGAGGTTCATCGCCGCCCCCATGGCGGCGTGCGCCCGCTCAGAGACCGAACCGACCGGGCGCGGATCGTGGCATCCCGCAGCGGCGGGGACGTGCGCCGCGTGCTCGCCAGACGACCGGCTCGTCACGTGCCCGGATGCATGGCCCGCCTGGGGACGGACGAGGTCGACGAGCGCGGAGAGCCCCATCCACAGCAGTGCGGCCATGAAAGGCAGCCCGACCCAGGCGACCACGTCGCCGGATCCGGCCATCGTGTGACCAGCGTGCTCGCCCATGCCGTGCTCGGACATCTGGGCCATCTTGACCATCATCCCGATCAGGTGCCAGGCCATGGCGGCGAACATCACCGCATGCCCCACGAAGTGCGGCCGGACGGAGCCGGGGCCACGGACCGCCAGGGCGACGAACCACCCGGCGGCCACGACGAAGAACCCTGCCTGGACGCTGAGGGGGACCACCGCGCTCAGCGCGGCGTACGTGCTGCGTGGGACCATCGCCAGCATCACCAGCGACATGATCAGATGCAGGCCGTTGGAGATGCGGTGCTCGGTCGTGGTGGAGCGGACGAGTTCGACGGCGCTCCACACAGTGCACCAGGCGAACAGGATCAGCAGGCCGACGTACATGACCGGCGTGGTGGCGAATGAGAACATGGACGGTTTCCTCCCTCGGTGACATGACCGAGGAGCATGAGCTCCTCATCATCGGGTCACCGAGGCGTGAAACGGACGCCGGGCGCTGGGATGAGTTGCACGGACCGGCGCGGACGCCGGTGGCGCAACAGTAGAACAATCAACCTCCGGACGCCAGCCACCCCACACCGCGCCGCCCGGGACGCCCGATCAGGGCCAGCGCGCCGCCAGGGAACCGACCGCAAGGCTGGCCAGGACGGCGAACGCCAAGGCGATGCCCGCATACAGTTCGGTCACCTCTTGGTCGACCTGCTCGTAGCCGACGGAGCTGGCGATGCTGGAGTAGACGCGTTCGAGCTCGTTCGCCGACCCGGCCCGGAACGCCTCGCCACCCGATTCGCGGGAGACGGTGGCCAGTTCGGCCGGGTTCACCGGGACGGGTTCGCGGCGGCCGTTGCTGATCACATAGCCGTTCGCCGTGCCGTAGGCGATCGTGTAGATCGGGTAGCCGGCCTCCTTGGAGTCACGGGCCGCCTGCTGGCTGGAACGTCCGATGTTGGTGTATCCGTCAGACAGCAGCACGATCGCCCCGGGCGTCGGATCGTCAGGATGATCGGGATCGGGGGGTACCAGCGCCATGGCGTCCAGCGAGCTGTAGATCCCTTCGCCGATCGCCGTGGACGGCGCCAGCTGAAGGTTCTCGATGGCGCGATTCACCAGGCCGCGGTCCAAGGTGGGCGGGACGATGATCGACGAGGACCCGGCGAACGCCACCAGCGAGACGTTGAAGCCGGTGGGCAGCATGCCGACGAAGTCCTGGGCCGCCGCTTTGGCCGCCACCAGCCGGGTGGGGTCGATGTCGGTGGCCTCCATGGAACGGGAGACGTCGATGGCCACGACGATCGTCGCCCGCTCCCGGGGGACCATCACCGTGTCCTTGGGCTGCGCGAACGCCACCGTGAGTGACGCCAGGCTCAGCACGGCCGCCACCACCGCGACGTGCCGCTTCCACGCGGCTTGCTTGGGCAGCACCTTGCTGAGGTTGTCGATTCCGAAGCGCTTGTTACGCGTCGCGCTTCGCCGGACGAGGGCGGCATAGACCAGCAGCAGCAACGGGACCAGCACCAGCAGCCACAGCCGGTCGGGGTGGAAGAACGAGATCAGCGGAGTAACGATCATGGCCATCGAGCTCCCAACGACACGGCCGCCAGGGCAGCCACGACCGCGAACGCGAGACCGTACCCGGCCCAGGTTGCGGTGGTTTCCTTCTTGACCTCGTCGTAGCCGATCTCGGAACGGATCGACTGGTAGACGCGGCTCAGGTCGCCGGCGGACTCAGCGGCCGCGAAGGAGCCTCCGGTCTCGCTGGCGATGGTGCGCATCAGGTCGGCATCGGGTGGGACGCGCTCACGCACGCCGTCGAGATCGACCGAGCCGTTCTCGGTGCCGTAGGCGATGGTGTGGATGGGAACCGAGTCGGTCTTCGCCTGCAGGGCGGCTTGGAGCGGCGCGCGTCCGGCGGTGTTTTGGCCATCGGACAGCATCACGATCGTCCCGGGCGCCGCCGATCCGTCGTCGCCCTTGGGCGCCATCTCGATGGCGCTGAGCGCGACGTAGATCGCGTCGCCGACAGCGGTGGAGTCCTGCAGGGTCAGACCGTTGATGGCGCGCACCGCCATCGTCCGATCCGTCGTCGGACCCAGGCGTGTGGCGGGGTTGCCGGACATCGACACCACGGCCACGTTGTACTGCTCGGGCAGCGAGTTCACGAAGTCGATCGAGGTCGCCTTGGCGGCCTCGAGCCGGCTGGGCGCCACGTCGGTGGCGGCCATCGATTGCGAGACGTCGATGACCAGCACGATGGTCGCGCGCTCGCGGGGAACCCGGTCGATGCCGTTGGGGCGGGCCCAGGCGAGCACGAGCGTGACGAGGCTGAGCAGCGACAAGGCGACCGCGAGGTGGCGGCGCCACTGGGACTGTTTGCGCACCACCCTGCCGAGCACGGCGGTGTTGGTGAACCGCATCCCGGTGCGCTTGCGGCGCCGCGTGGCGAGGATATACACGAGGATGAGCACGGGCACCACGGCCAGCATCCACAGCCGTTCGGGCTGCAGGAAGGCTTCGCTCAGGTTCATCGGCTCACCCCCTGGGGCGGCTGATGAAGCTGGCTGGCGACGCGCCGGTAGGACAGCACGAACCGAGCGATGTCCTCCACCCAGTCGCGGTCGGTGCGCAACTGGATGTGGGCCACCCCTGCCCGCCGGAACGCGATGCGAATGCGCTCGCGCTGGGCTGAGGAGGCAGCGTTGAAGCGCTCACGGGCGGCCGCGTCGGAGGTGTTGATGTACCGGGCGAAGTCGCTCTCGGGATCGCGGATCAAGATGTCGCCCACGTCGGGGAACTCCACTTCGCGCCGGTCCACGACCTCGACGCAGATCACCTGGTTCTTCACGGCGAGCCGCCGCAACGGACGCTCCCATTCGGGAGGCACGCTCGGGTCGAGTTCGGTGTCGTCGGGACTGAGGAAGTCCGAGACCACGACGCGCAGGCCCCGCCTGCGCTGGGTGCGGGCCAACTGGTCGATCCCGCGGGTCAGGGAGTAGGGGCCGCTGGCGTGGTCGGGGACCACGGGCTCGGTGAGCATCTTGCGCAGCAGGGAGTACAACGCCATCCGGCCCGACCGCGCGGGGATCCGCACCAGCGCCTCGGGGCGCATGATGAACGCTCCGAACCGGTCGCCCATCTTCTGGCTGAGGAACCCGATGGTCGCGATCGCGGCGATGCCCAGATCGCGTTTGGTGACGCCTTCCGTCCCCCAGTTCATGGACGGGGTGGCGTCCAGCAGCGCCCACACCTCCAGCTCACGGTCGGCGACCGTGTCCCGGACGTGCGGGGTCTGGGTGCGGGCGGTGACCGCCCAGTCCATCTTGCGTACGTCGTCTTGGCCGGGCACGTACAACCGGGCGTCGTTCGTCTCGGAACCGGAGCCGGGCAGGAGCCCGCGATGGTCGCCGTGCAGGTATCCCTCCATGCGGCGCACCACCGCCAGTTCGAGACGCTTGAGCGCCTGCTCGGGGGCGAGCTTGCTCAGCGGGATGGTGGCACCGGTGGGTTCGCGCAGCACGGAGGCCACCGCGCCGAGGTCGTCGGCGGTGGCGAAATCTGGGCGGTCCTGAGTGGTCACGGGTTCCTTACGGGTGGACGCGACCAGGCTCGTAATGGTGCTCGGTGCGTGCCTGCTGCCGTTGCTGGTCGTTCCAGACGGGCGTCGGGGCAGGAACCATCGCGATCAGTCGCTCGACGACCTGGACAGGCGAGATGTTGTCGGCGATGGCGTCGAAGCCCAGGACGAGGCGGTGGGCCATCACGTCCTGGGCGACCGCCTGGACGTCGGTGGGCAGGACGTAGTCGCGCCCGTGGATCAGGGCGAGCGCCCGCGCTGCGGCGACGAGGCCCAACGTGGCGCGCGAGGAGGCACCCACGGAGATGACCGGATCCAGGTCCGGCATGCCGAACTCGACGGGGTTCCGGGTGGCCATGACCAGCCGGACGATGTACTCGGCGACGAGGTTGTGCACGAAGACGTTGCTGGCCATGTTCTGCAGCGCCAGCACGCGCTCGGTGTCGAGGAGGTTGCGCGCCTCCGGCGGCTGAACGCTCATCCGCCGCAGGATCTCGAACTCCTCGTTGCCCCGCGGATAGGGGACGTCGATCTTCAGCAGGAAGCGGTCGCGCTGCGCTTCCGGCAGCGGGTACACGCCCTCGGACTCGATGGGGTTCTGGGTGGCGATGACGCTGAACGGCTTGGGCAGCGGATAGGTCTTGCCGCCGAGGGAGACCTGACGCTCGGCCATGAGCTCCAGCATCGCCGACTGCACCTTGGCAGGGGCCCGGTTGATCTCGTCGGCGAGGACGAAGTTGACGAAGACGGGCCCCAGGACCGTGTCGAACTTCTCCTGGCTGGCCGAGTAGATACGGGTGCCGACGATGTCGGAGGGCACCAGGTCGGGAGTGAACTGGATCCGGGCGAAGTCGCCGCCCACGACGGTTGCGAACGTCCGGACCGCCAGCGTCTTCGCGGTGCCGGGGACGCCTTCGAGCAGGATGTGGCCCTTGGCGAGCAGACCGACCATCAACTGCTCGACCATGTGCTCCTGGCCGACGATGACCCGCTGCACCTCGGCGATCGCCTCGCCCAGGAGTGTGGCCGCCTGTGCCGTGGTGTAGGCGGGCTGGCTGGATGCTGTCACGCGCGTGTTCTCCTTGGTACGGGGCGGACGCTGAACGAACGCGACCGACCTTACCCGGTGACGCTGTGACCTCCTCGAGCGGCGGCCCGCCACGGAATCGGCTGGCCGAAGCCCTGGGTGAACGATGCGGCACAATGGCAGTGATGACCGACCACGAATTCCCGCAGCCCCCCGAGCCCGACGACGGCGACGGCGCCCTGCTGCATCCCCTTCTCCCGGTCGATCCGCCCCGCGTGGGCGGGTACTGGCTTGAGGCGCGCGTCGCCGCCTCCCCGTCCGGCGTCGCGTACACCGCGCACGCCGCCGGGGGCGCGGGCGCGTTGGTGCTGATGCTCAGCGAAGGGGCCGCCGACGATGCCGCCGCGGTCGACCGGTTCGCCGGCACCGTCGAGAAGATGCACATCGACACGGTGCTGGGGCGCGGCGGGCGCGGCCAGGAGACGGGCAGGCTGGCTGGCAAGTACGTGGCCCCCGCCGACAGCCCGACTCCCCCGGATGCGACGCCGGACGCCCCGTGGGCCGCGCTGGCCTACGACGGTTCCCGCACCGCCGTGGCGGAGGCGGAGCGCGTCCTGGCGGAGGTGGACCTGTCGTGGCTGCCCAACCTGGGCGAGCAGCACGGGCCCGGCTATGCCTTGCACTGGATCGACAAGGTCGCCCCCGGCGTGGCCCGGCAGTGGCCGCTGCCCTGGCCGGGCAAACCGGAGCGCGCCGGGTGGGCGACCGTCTTCATCTCCTGGCTGATCATGATGATGATGATGGCCCTGGCCGTGCTCATCGCGATCTTGCTGTTCCAGACCACGCCCCCGCAGAACGCGCCCGATCCCGTCCCGAACACGGCCTCGGCCAGCGGTGGGTCGGGGTCGCCCTCGCCGCAGTCCGGGTCGCCGTCCCCGCAGACGGGATCGGCCAGCCCCGAGCAGAGTTCCGGCTCCCCCGAACCGTCGGGTTCCGCCTCGGAGAGTGCGAGTTCCCCGACGCCCAACAGCCGCCTATGACGACGGTCCGGCTGATCGCGACCGACCTCGACGGCACATTGTTGGGCCCGGATGGACGGATCGCGGCGCCGGACGCCCACGCGCTCCTGCAGGCAAGCCAGCGCGGCATCCACTTGGTCGTCGCGACGGGGCGGCCCGCACGCTGGCTGGGCTGCCTGGAACCCATCCTGGCGGCGAAACCGCTTGTCATCGTCAGCAACGGGGCCGCTGTCGTGGACCTGGCCTCCGGCCGCATGACCCGCGTCCAGGCGATCCCGGGGGACGCTGTCGCCGCGGTGGCGGGACGCCTGCGGGCCGCTCGCCCGGAGGTGCTGTTCGGCATCGAACACGGCTTTGAGTTCCACTGCGAGCCGGCCTGGCCCCTGCGGGAGTTCGATCCGTCCGGGACGCTGGTGGAGGATCCGCGCGCCGTGAGGCGCGCCCACTGGGAAGAGTTGGCTGCGGGGACGTCACCGGTGGTGAAGCTCCTCGCCATGGCCGAGGGGGTGACGATCGACGCGTTCGCCACGCAGGCGACCTCGCTCGTCGGCGACCTCGTCACCGTCACGCATTCATCGCCCCCGGGGAGCCGCGGCATGGTCGAGATGAGCGCCTCGGGGGTCACCAAGGCGACCACGCTGGCCCGGCTGGCCGCAGAACTCGGTGTCGCGCCGGGAGCGGTGGCGGCCTTCGGGGACATGCCCAACGATCAGGCGATGCTGGAGTTCGCCGGACGGGGTTTCGCGATGGGTAACGCCCATCCCGCGCTGCGGTCGCGGTTCGAGGCGGCACCCGGCAACCACGAGGGGGGCGTCGGACACACGGTGCGCGCCCTGCTGGGGCAGCCTTCCGATCAGGCGTAACCGAGGTCGTGGAGTCGCGCGTCGTCGATGCCGAAGTAGTGGGCAATCTCGTGGACGACGGTGATGCCAACCTCCTCCACGACCTCCTCGCGGGTCTGGCACATCCTCAGCGTGGGGTTCTTGAAGATCACGATCCGATCCGGCAGCACCGCGCCGTACTCGTGGTCACGCTCGGTGAGCGGCACCCCGTCGTAGACGCCCAGAAGGTCGGGTTCGTCGGCGGGAGGCTCGTCCTCGACGACGATCACGCAGTTCTCCAGGAGATCCAGCAGGCTCGCGGGGATCGAGTCCAGCGCGTCAGTGACGTGCCCCTCGAACTCGTCGTCCGTCATCGCGATCACGGGCCCACCATATCCGGGACCGTGCACGGCAACGCTGTCACTCGAGCACGCCACCCCTTTAGACTTGGGGAAAGATCACACCTATCTGGGGGAACCACATGAAGATCGCCATCGGCTCCGACAGTTCCGGCGCTGAACTCAAGGACATCGTCGTCGCACACCTGGTCGAGGCTGGTCACGAGGTGACCGACGTCGGCTGGGACGGCACCGGCGAGGCCGAGTACTCCGCCCACTATGCCCGCCAGGTAGCTCACCTGATCCGCGACGAGGAGGCCGAGCGAGGCGTCCTCATCTGCGGCACAGGCATCGGTATCTCCATCTCGGCGAACAAAGTTCGGGGTATCCGCGCCGCCGTCTGTTCGGAGCCGTTCACGGCCCGGCACACCCGTGAGCACAACGGCAGCCAGATCATCGCGTTCGGCGCCTTCGTCGTCGGCCCGCAGATGGCCTGCGCCATCACCGACGCCTTCCTGGGGGCGGAGTTCAAGGGCGGCATCTTCACCGAGCGGTTCAACCTGATCGCCGCACTGGAGGATGAGGAACTGGCCGCCGCACGCGACTAAACGATGCGCGGCCGATCCCCGCAGACACCTCCTCGTCCGCGGGGCTCGGCCTCAGCAGGCCTGCGAACTCGTCGGTGGCCCGGTCGATTTGAGCCGCCACCGACGCCTCGATGGTGGCCTCTCGCCGGAAGGCTTCCTGCGGCCAGTCCGGCGTCAGCGTGATCGCTGACGCCACGACGTAGCGGCCCGCCGCCAGGTGCGCGGGTGCCAGTCCCTGCAACACCGGACGCAGCCCGTAGTCGAGGGCCAACACGTGCCCGGCCGACCCGCCCACCATGAATGGCAGCACGGTCGTGCCACGCAGCCCACTCATGGGGAACAGGTCCAGGAACGCCTTGACCGGGGCAGCGATGGAGGCCTGGTGGACGGGCGAGGTGACGATCAGCCCGTCCGCCCGGGTCACCGCCTCCACGACGGCGACCAGAGAGGGATGATCGACGTCGCGCCACAGCAGCGACTCGGCGGGCAGTTCCCGCAGATGAACCTCGACGACGTTGTGACCCGCCGCGACGAGCCTGTGGCCCGCACGGCGGCCGACGGCGTCCGCACGGGATCCCGGAGGCCGGGCGCTGAGCACCGAGACGATTCTCGCCACGACTCAGCCCTGCGGAACTTCGGGTTCGCCCAGCGACAGCATGAGCCGGTTGGCCCAGCTGAAGAAGGCTGCCGCGTGCAGCAGATCGCTGATCTCGAGCGCCCCCAGTCCGGCAGCCCGCAGCCGGGCCACATGCGTGGGACCGAACGCCACCGGCGTCGCCGTGAGGGCCGCCGAGGCCTCCACCACGGCGTTCCAGCGCTCCCCCAGATCGGCGCCGACCCCCTCCTCCAACAGTGTCGCCACCGCGTCGGGACGATGAGAGATCTGTCCGGCGAACCGGGCATGAACCGAGGCGCAGAACACGCACCCGTTGACGCGGGACACCGCCGCCGCGGCGAGTTCCCGCTCGGCACGGGGCAAGCCTCCGGCAGCGTGGAAGATGTCCAGGTCGGCGCGGGTGCGCGCCTCGAGCGCCGCGGGATCTTCTGACAGCAGCCGGAAGTACGGGCTGGCGGCCCGCTGCCGTTGCACCAGCGAGGCGACCTGCTCCGGCGAGAGCTCGTCCGCAGCGGGCGGCTCCAGCCACGGGACCCATCCCAGTTCCTTCGCGGTGAACGCCCACGGGCGGACGATCTGCGGTTCTTCGTCGATGACGGTCATGTCAGCGCCTCCTGGGTGACGGCGAGGCCGGCGGCGAGCCGGGCCTGGAACGCGGCGAAGGAGATGAGCTGGGACCAGGTGACGATGTCGGAGCGCCCCCACCCGACGTCGACCAACGTCTGCAGCGAGCCCGGGCGCGCATCGCGCGGATGCAGCAACAGCAGATGCGCGTGCTCCAGCACCGCCGACAGCGCCGCCCCCAGTTCCGCTCGCTCACGCTCAGGAACAGTCCAGGCCTGCCCGGGGATGCTCTCGTGGATCAGCCCAGGCTCCCGATAAGAACCCCACGGCCCCTGCTGGGCGCCAGAGTCGACCAGCCGGTCGACCAGGGCGGCATCCGCATCGGCCAACTGCCCCACCCGGTGCACGGCCAACGCGCCATCGGGGTCGGTCAGGGCCGCCGCGAACGCCCCAACGATGAGTCGATCCCGGCGCGGGATCGTCGCGGTGCCCCGGGTGAACAGCGCGCTTTCGGCGGCCTGGATCTGGTCGCGGGCCACCGCGCGGGAGCCCCGTGCCTCCGCCAGCGGGGAGCCGGGGACCAGCCCCGCAACCGCGCCGACCAGGTCGCTTGCTTCGATCTGCGTGGTCATGCCGCCGTCCTTCCTTGTTCGCCCCATCCGAGCGCCGGGGCCACCTCGGTGGCCAGGAGTTCCAGGGAGCGCAGCACCTGCGCGTGCGGGGCGTCCACCGAGTGCACCTGCGCGGAGACCTCGGTCGCCAGGGCCAGCGTCGCGTCGGCCGCCAGCGCCTCGGCGACCTGCTGCGGGCTGCCCACGAAGGAGTCGGTGACCGCCAGCAGGTCGGCCAGCGGGGCATCCGCTGCGACGCGGGACCCGAACGTGCGCGGCGACGCGGCGACCGCAGCCCGCAGCCCGGACTCGGCCCACCGGTAGGCCTCCGCGGTCGTGTCGGCCACGAAGATCGTCCGGGAGGCCAGCACCCGCGGTGCCCGCCCCACGGGAAGGGCGGCCCGGTAGGCGTCCACGATCGGCACCTGCACGTCCGCCAGGCTCGCCCGCGGGGCGTCCTCGGGGCGCGGCTGGGTACGCGAGAGCATCAGACCATCACCGTCGCGTCCGGCGCGGTCCCCGCCGAACGCGGAGAGCGTCGCCTGCCACAGCCGCCGGTCCAGGCCGAACGCGGCCGGGTAGAGGACGTTGTCGGTGGCGTTGATCGGTTCGCCACGCCAGGCCGAACGCAGCACGGCGAGCTTGTCGTTCGCGAGCTGGTGCCGGTCTGCGAAGTCCAGCCCCCAGGCCCCGAACGACGCCGGGGTGCCGCCGGTCGCGATCCCCACCTCCAGGCGGCCTCCGGTGAGGGCGTCCAGGACGGAGGCGTCCTCGGCGGTACGCACGGCGTCCTCCATGGGCAGGCAGATGACCCCGGTCCCGAGCCGGATGGTGGAGGTGAGTGCGCCGACGTGGGCGAGCAGCAGCAGCGGCGAGGGCAGCCCTCCCTCGGCGCCGTGGAAGTGGTGCTGGGCCACCCAGGCCGTGGCGTAGCCCAGTTGCTCGGCGTGCCGGATCTGCTCGGTGGCGTGGCGGTAGCGCTGCGGGGCTGCGGCGTCGTCCAGCAGGCGGGTGAAGAATCCGAGATCGGTCATGGGAGGTCCTTTCGTCAGCGGCCGGGGATGGCGGCCAGGAGTTCTGCTGTGTAGTCGGATCGGGGGGTGGTGAAGACCTCCGCGGTCGTGCCGGATTCGACGACGCGGCCGTGCCGCATCACCGACACGGTGTCGCTGAGGTGGGCGACCACACCGAGGTCGTGGGAGATGAACAGGTAGGTCAAGCGGAGATGCTCCTGCAGGTCGGCCAGCAAGCGCAGGATCTGGGCCTGCACGGTCACATCGAGGGCGGAGACCGGCTCGTCGAGCACCACCACCTCCGGTTGGAGGATCAGCGCCCGCGCGATCGCGACCCGTTGGCGCTGCCCGCCACTGAGTTCGCGGGGCAACCGGTCACCCACGGACGCCGACAGCGCCACCTTGTCCAGGTACTCGCCCACCAGGGCGGTCCGGTGCGCCCGATCCCCGATCCCCTGGTTCAGCAGCGGCTCGGCGATGATGTCGGCGACCCGCTGTCGGGGATCCAGCGACGAGTAGGGGTTCTGCAACACCAGTTGGGCCCTGCTGCGGAACGCCCGCAGTTGCGCTCCGCGCTGCAGGGATGTGACGTCGACACCAGCCACCTCGATGCTGCCCGCACTCGCCCGGTGAAAGCCAAGGATCGCGCGCGCCGTCGTGGTCTTGCCCGACCCGGATTCCCCCACGAGGGCGTGCGTCGTTCCCGCCGCCACCCGCAACGACACGTCGTCGACGGCTCGGAACGCGGGGGTGCGGCGCCCTCCGCCGAACTCCTGGACGAGCCCTGACACCGTGATCGCCGCCGGTCCGGCGATCCGGTCTGACGGGGTCTGGCGGGGGTTGGTTCCGGCGAACACGGCCGCCTCCGCCAGCAGCGTGCGGGTGTAGGCGTCGCGCGGGCGCGAGGTGAGACCGTCGGTGCGGCCCTGTTCTACCAGGCGTCCCTCGCGCATGACGACGATCCGGTCGGCACGCTCGGATGCCACCCCGAGGTCGTGGGTCACCAGGACGACGGCGGCCCCCGTCTCTGCCCGCAGGTCGTCGATCAGATCCAGCACCCGGCGCTGGACGGTGACGTCGAGGGCGGAGGTGGGTTCGTCGGCGATGATGAGTTCCGGCTCCAAGGCGATGGCAGCGGCGATCAGGACGCGCTGCTTCATCCCGCCCGACAGCTCGTGGGGATACTGCCGGGCCCGGCGTGGCGAATCGTCGATCCCCACCCGTTCGAGAAGCTCCAGCACGCGAGCGGCAATGGCCACCTTCGAGCCCCAGGCGTGAATCCGCAGTGCCTCCCCCAGGCTGTCCCCGATCCGTTTGACCGGGTTGAGGGAGTTGTTGGGGTCTTGGGGGATGAGCCCGATGCGGCGCCCCCGGATCCCGCGCAGTGCCTTGTCGTTCAGCCCGGTCAGGTCGAGGCCGTTCAGCAGCACGCGTCCGCCCTCGATGCGCCCGTTCTCGGCGAGCAACCCGATGACTGCCTGGGCCGTCGTCGTCTTACCGGAGCCGGACTCCCCCACCAGCGCCACCACCTCGCCCGCGCCGACGTGGAAGCTGACGCCGTGGACGACGGGCGTGCGGCGTCGGCGCGACTCGTAGGAGACCACGAGGTCTTCCACGGCGAGCACCGGGCCTACCGCCACGGGCGTCCGCGCCTGAGTGGCCAGGCTCACGGCGCTCATCGGGCACCCGCCTGAGCCAGGGCGTGGCTGAGCCGGTTGGCCGGCAGCACCACCAGCAGCACGACGACCCCCGGCAGCGTGGTGAGCCACCAGGCGGTGCCCACATAGGTGCGGCCCTCGGCGATCAGCAGCCCCCACTCGGGAGTGGGCGGGGGCGCCCCGTAGCCGAGGAACCCGAGCGTGGAGATGGCGATGATCGCGGTCCCGAACTGCAACGCCGCCAAGGCGATGACGGGGGTGAGGGAGTTGGGCAGGATGTGGCGTCGCAGGACGGCTGCGAACGTCCCTCCGGAGCCGAACGCCGCCTCCACGTAGTCGGTGCGGCGCACCGAGATCACCTCGGAGCGTGACAGGCGAGCGAAGGTGGCCACCGACGTGATGCCGACCGCGATGGCCGCGTTGGTGGTTCCGAACCCCAACAAGATGATGATGCTCAGCGCCAACAGGAGCCCGGGAATGGCCAACAAGACCTCGACGATCCTCATCACGACCGCGTCCAGCCAGCCGCCGATCGACCCGGCCAGCAGTCCGAGCGACGTGCCCGCCACGAGGCCCACCAGCACGGCGACCAGCGCGCCACCCAGCGAGTGCACGGCCCCGTAGACGGCGCGGGAGAACAGGTCGCGTCCCGTGGCGTCGGTGCCGAACCAGTGGGCCGCGCTCGGCGGCCGCAGCGCCTCCCGCGCGGTGCCGGCGAGCGGATCCAGCGGGGTGAACAGTCCGGGCAGCAGGGCAAACCCGATCGCGACGGCCACGACGAGCACCGACGCGACCACCGAGGGACGCCAACGCACCCCCTCCCGGCGGAGGCGGCGCCTGCGGGGGATGCCTCGGGCGCGGGCCGAGGTCGTCAGGCGGTGCGTTCGTGTCACGGTGTCGGCGCTCATGCGGCCAACCTCACTTCCGTGGTGAGGCGAGGATCGATCAGGGGGCTGACCAGGTCGATCAGCAGGTTGACGGCCACGAAGGCGGCCGCGCTCAGCACGACGATCGCCTGCAGCACGGCCACGTCATGGTTGGCGACGGCTTGTTCGGTGAGGCGTCCGATCCCGGCCCGCCCGAAGACGGTCTCGGTGACCACGGCACCCGCCACGAGCTCACCGAACAGCACCCCGGCGATGGTGAGGGTGGGCAGGAGCGCGTTGCGGGCCACGTTGTGGGTCAGCACCCAGGCCCGGGAGGCGCCGCGCGCCCGCACCACCGCGACGAAGGGGCGGCGCTGCACATCCTCCAGCGACCGCACCAGGATCTGGGCCAGCGGCGCACTGATCGGGACGGCGATGGTGAGCACCGGCAGGATCAGCTGCTCGAGTGGTCCGGCCCCCACCACCTTGATCCAGCCGAGCCGGAACGAGAACACCTGGATGAGCACCATCGCGAGCCAGAACGCCGGCACGGAGACGAACACCGACGGCAGGCTCGCCAGGGCGTTGCGCAGCCAGGGCAGGGGCGTCCAGGTGGCCGCGAAGGCGATCGCCAGCGCCAGCACGACGGCTGCCGCGAAGGCGAGACCAGCCAGCACGACGGTTTGCGGCACCACCTCGGCCAGCAGCGCCCCCACGGCGGTCCCGCTCTGGATGGAGTATCCGAAGTCGCCGACGACGAACCCGGCCAGGGTGTGCAGGTAGGCCTGCCACCAGGGCGTGTCGGCGCCGTAGGCGGCGCGGATGGCCGCGATCTGGTCTGGGGAGAGCCCCAGCTCAGGGTTCTCGAACTTGATCAGCACCGCGTCCCCCGGGAGCGCTTGCAGCAGCACGAAGGCGAGCGTGAAGGCCAGCACCACGACGATGAGCGCCTGCCCGAACCGGCCCAGGAGCGCTTTCCCGCTCACCGCTGCACCCAGGTGTTGTAGAACGAGGGACGCGCGATCGGCTCGGTCGCGAAGCCGTGGACGACACCGGTGTAGGCGAACACCTGCGGCTCCTCGAACAGCGGGATGACGTAGGTTTGGTCGAGCAGGTACTCCTGCACGGCGTGGTCGGCCTGGATGCGTCCCTGCTCGTCGGGGGTGCTCGCCACCGCACCCAGCAGGGATTCGAGGTGCTCATCCCCCAGGGAGTTGTCGGCAGGGTTGCGGTTCAGCAGCGTGTTGCGGTTCTTGGCGGCGTACTGGCTCTTGATCACGTCGAAGTCGGCGCGGCCCACCATCGAGTGGTACACCTGGATCTGGTCCGCATCCTGGATCGCCTTGGCGTACGTCCCGGCATCCGCCCGGAGGATTTGCAGGTCGACGCCGAGGTCGCGCTTCCATTGCTGGGCGACGAGGGTGACCACGTCGAACGAGCGTGGCTGGGGTGCGGCCTCGTTGACGACCAGGCTCAGCCGCTGCCCGTCCTTGACCCGGATGCCGTCGGCACCGGGCACCCAGCCGGCCTCATCGAGGAGGTCCCGGGCCCGCGCCGGATCGTGGCTCAGCCGTGCCGACAGGTCCTGGTAGCCAAGCGCCGTCTTGCCGATCACCGAGGTGGCCAGAGGGTAGTTGTCGGTGAACAAGGTGTCGACGATTTCTTGGCGGTCGGTTCCGAGCGCCAGCGCCTGCCGAACGCGGAGGTCGGACAGCGTCGCATTGCGGAAGCGCAGCGAGAAGCTGTTGTTGACGCCGCGGGTCTGGGCCGCCAGCAGGTGCGCCCCGGACGCCTGCACGACCGCCTCGTCGGGGGCGGCGATCTGCCGGGCGATGTCGGCTTGACCGCTGGTCAGGGCCCCGACGCGGACGCCGGACTCGGGGGTGACCACGTAGCGGATCTCGTCGAGGTAGGCGCGCCCCTGGTTGACCGACGGCTGAGGTGCCCAGTGGTAGCCCTCCCGTGCGGTGAGGACCACTTCGGCGCCGACCTTCTCCGAGCCCACGACGAAGGGCCCGCTGCCGATGACGTGGGTGCCGTTGCCGGCGCCGTAGGAGGTGAAGTCGCCGTCCAGAGTGGCCGAGGAGAGCAGGCCGGAGTTGATCGTGGAGGTGGCCTGCAGGAAGCCCGGTGAGGGGGCGCTGAAGTGGAACACCACCGTGGTGGGGTTCACCACCTCAGAGCTCGCGTAGTTGTTGACGGCCTCGGAGACGGGCAGCGCCCGCGCGGCGTCGCCCAGCCCGAACAGGTCGAAGTTCTTGGCCACCACGGCCGCGTCCAGGGGGGTCCCGTCGGAGAAGGTGACGTCGTCGCGCAGCGTGAACTCGTAGCGGGTGGCGTTGGCGTTCACCGTCCACGCCGTCGCGATCCACGGGTGGAAACCCAGCGTCTCGGGGTCCTGATAGACGAGCCGGTCGGTGATCTGGTTGACGAGGCCGCCGTTGGGGTAGAACCCGGCCGAGGGCGGGTACAGGCTGGTGTGCGGTTGTGCGTCCAGGTAGGTGAGAACGCCGCCGCTGACCGGGTTCGTCGCCTCGGCGGAGGCCGGGGAAGCCGCCGGGGTGCCGCACGCGGACAAGGTGAGGGCGCCGAGGGTGGTGAGGGCGATCAGGGCGTGCTTCCACGAATGACGGGACATGGTGGTGGGAGACCTTTCGGGCAGCCGAAATACGGCAATGGGGGCGCACGGGAATGTCCGGGAATGTCGACGAGAATGAGAATCGACGTCCGCCGTGGTCCTGCGAGATGCCTCCACCCAGGCGTCAAGGACACCGGTTCAGTGAGGATCCGCAGGAGAATGTGGGGGTGATGCCAGGAGGCGTGACTGCGGTCGAGCCGCGATCACCAGGGGCGTTGGCTCAGTGCCGCACGACCGCGAGCGAACAGCGACAGCGCATGGACGCCATGGGACCGGAGTCCACATGAGTGCGGCGCGTCGTGGGGTAGCTCATATCTCCATCATGCAGGAATGTTGACGCATCCACAAAATCGGGTCCGGAATGTGGACGCCCGCTCACGACAAACC
>NZ_DAIOIA010000005.1:0-54982 GCF_036744435.1 Propioniciclava sp.
CCGCCGAGGACTGAGCCTCAACCCGCCGAGGACTGAGGCTGGAGACGCCGAGGACCGAGACGGTGCCCGCCCCGATCCTCGGCGTCCCAGGCCTTTAGCCCCGCTCCTCGCGCGGGATGAAGGTGCGCTCGCGGTATCCGGTGTAGATCTGCTTGGGACGCATGATCTTCTGCTCCGGGTCGGTCATGTTCTCCAGCCACTGGGCGCACCAGCCGGCGGTACGCGGGACCGCGAACAAGACGGTGAACATCTCTGGCGGGAACCGCAGCGCCTCATAGATCAGCCCGGAGTAGAAGTCGACGTTGGGATACAGCCTCCGCGAGACGAAGTACTCGTCTTCCAGGGCGATCTTCTCCAGTTCCAAGGCGATGGACAGCAGCGGATTGACGCCGGTGACCTCGAACACGTCGTCGCAGGAGCGCTTGATGATCTTGGCGCGGGGATCGTAGTTCTTGTAGACGCGATGCCCGAATCCCATCAGCCGGGCGCGGCCCTCCTTGACGCCGGCGATGAACTCCGGGACGCGGTCGATGGTGCCGATCTCGCGCAGCATGCCCAGCACTGCCTCGTTGGCACCGCCGTGGAGCGGCCCGAACAGGGCGCCGATCCCGGCACCGACGGAGGTGAACAGGTCGTTTCCAGCGGACGCGACAGAGCGGACGGCGTTGGTGGAGCAGTTCTGCTCGTGGTCGGCGTGGAGGATGAACAAGACCTCCAGGGCCCGGGAGACGCGCGGGTCGGCGCGGTAGACGCGCTGCTGGCTTTGGAACAGCATGGCGAGGAAGTTGTCGACGTAGCCGAGTTCGTCGTTGGGGTAGACGAAGTGCCGGCCGATGGAGTGCCGGTAGGACCAGGCGGCCATCGTCGGGATCTTGCCGAGCAGCCGGATGATGTTGATCTCGCGGGCCTCGGGGTCGTCGATGCGCCGCGAGCTGGGGTAGAACGTCTGCATCGACGCCACCCCGGACATCAGCTTGGCCATCGGGTGGGCGTCGTAGCGGAAGGCGTCGATCAGGTCGCGGACGTTCTCGTGCACGATGCGGTGGGTGTTGATCTGCTTCTCCCAGGACGCCAACTGGTCGGGGGTCGGGAGTTCGCCGTAGAGCAGCAGGTAGGCGACCTCCAAGTGCGTCGCCCCTGCGGCGAGTTGGTCCACCGGGTAGCCGCGATACTCCAGGATCCCGGCGTCCCCGTCGATGTAGGTGATGGAGCTGCGACAGGACGCCGTGTTCATGAAGCCGGGGTCGTAGGTGGCCAACGGACCGTCGGCCGTGGGGACCTGCTTGAGGTCCGTGGCGCGGATGGTGCCGTCGGTGATCGGCAGCTCGTAGGACACGTCGGGCGTACTCACCTGCAGGTTCTCGGACATGAGCACACACTAAGGAGGTCCCCGCCCGCGTGGGCGGGTGTTCAGCGTGCGGGCGCCCGGCATCGCGCGTGCGGGTGTGCTATCAGCGGGTGGTGGGGGTGGCCTGCTCGAAGCGCAGCCGCCAGGTCTCACCTTGCTTGACCCAGATCGAGGAGCGGGCGCTGACGGCGGACCGGCTCCGGGCGTGCCAGCGCAGCAGCACCACCCAGGGCGCCAGGTCGTCGACGCCGTCGACCTCGACGCTGACGGGTTCGGGCAGGGGCGCCAGGGACGCCAGGGTCCGGCCTTTGCCGGAGGGCACACCGCGGGCGTCGATGCCCGTGAACCGTGGGTGCAGGAGGGCTGCGGCGGCCTCAGGGTCGGCGCGAAGGGCCTCGGAAAGCCACCGCCGCTGCTGGGCCACCACGGGATGCTCGGCGGAATCCTCCGTGTCGGAGAACAGGTCGGGTTCGGGGACGGGACCGGCCGGGGTGGGCTCCGGGGGTGTGGCCGCGGCGTCGATGGACGCACCGCGGAAGCCCGGCCCGGCGTCGACGGGCTGCCGCTTCTGGTAGGCGGTCGCCGCGGCGCGGGCGCGCACGTCGGCGGCCTCGTTGAGTTCGTGTCCGGCGTGTCCCTTGACCCATTCGAACGTGACCCGGCGTCCGGGGAGGGCCGCGTCGATGGCCTGGAGGAGGTCCACGTTCTGCACGGGCTTGCCGTCGGCCTTCTTCCAGCCCTTGCGCTTCCAGCCGGGCATCCACTTGGTGACCGAGTTGATGACGTACTGGGAGTCGCACAGGATGAGGAGGTCGTCCTGCGCGTCGGCGGTCTGCTCCAGCAGGTCGAGGACGGCCTTGAGCTCGCCCATGTTGTTGGTGCCGTGCGGCCACCCTCCGGCGTGCCAGCTCTCGCCGTCGACGAACCATGCCCAGCCCGCGGGTCCGGGATTGGACAGGGAAGAACCGTCGGCGGCAGCGATGATCATGGGCCCTATTGTGCCGGGATCCGGGTCAGGGCAGCAGCGCCTCAGCGTCCATTGCGTCCGTGAAGCGCCGGGTCCTCTCGTCGGCGCTGAGCCGCGAGCAGTAGGAGCAGTAGGCGCCGTCCGGGATCTCGAACCAGCGGCAGCACGTGGCCCGGTCGTAGAACAGCCGCGGCCCGTTGGGCCCCTCCAGGATCCGGAACGAGCCCAGCCGCGCCAGGGCCGCCCGACTCTCCAGCAGCGGAGCGACGGCCTCCAGGACCTGGTCGGCGGGGCGGAGGCGAGAGACCGCCCGGGCCGCCATGCCGATGGCCGCAGCGATGTTGCCGAAGGCCTGCGCCTGCGACAGCCGCGACGTCTCGCGCAGGTGCGCCGCCAGGGGCAGGAGGTGGCCCTCCAGCAGGCCGGCAGCGAACTCCTCCACTGACGGCGTGGGGCGCAGGGCCCCCGTCAGATGCATCCCGACGGGGCTGCCCTCGCGCACCTGCACCGTCGCCTGCTCGGCCGCAGCGTCGAGGGGGAGACCGGTCAGGATCCAGGTCCCGACGACCGCCGAGCACAGCCGGTGAGAATAGCGCTGGAAGAACAAGGACGCGGCATGCCGCTCCACCGTGATGGATCGGACGCGCGCGTGGTCGGCCACCAGGTCGGCGACCGCCTGCCGGTCGGCCAGGAGGTCCGCGGCGGGGATCCAGCGTCCCCCCACGCTGAGGTTCGCCGTGGGCATCAGTCGATGCAGGGCGGTCTCTGCCTCGGCGAGGTCGAGGGGGTCAGTCATCGTGCTCCTTGGTGAGTGCGCCGTGACGCAGGGTGAGGATGGTGGAGGCCAGGACGCCCAGAACGGCGGCGTCGTGGCTGACGAGAACGACCGCGGTGCGCTCGCTCGCCAGGTCGTGCAGGATGCGGATGATGCCCGCGCCCACGGAGGCGTCCAGGGCGCTGGTGGGTTCGTCTGCCAGGAGAAGCTCCGGTGGCCGGGCCCGGACGCGGGCGATGGCCACCCGTTGGCATTGGCCGCCGGAGAGCTGGGTGGGGAGCGTCCGGGGGTCGACGTCACCCAGCCCGACCTCGGCCAGCGCCTCGACGACGCGGGCGCGTCGCTCGGCACGCGGGACGCCGATGAGGACTTCCCCGACGCTGCGTCCGATGGGCCAGCGCGGATTGAGGCTGCCGGCGGCGTCTTGGAAGATCATGGCCACGGTGCCGGGCCGGGGGCGCGGACGCCCCGCCCAGGCGATGCTGCCCTGGGTGGGGCTGAGGAAGCCCGCGAGCAGGTTCAGCAGCGTCGACTTGCCGCTGCCCGACCCGCCGCGCACCCCGATGATCTGGCCCGGCGTGACGTCGAGGCGGACGTCGCGCAGCAGGGGTTTGCCGCCCGGGTAGTGGAAGCCGACCCCGTCCAGGCGCACGGTCATGCGAGCACCACCGGGCAGGCCAGACCCTCGGCGAGGGCGGGCGTCGTGGTGTGGCACGGAGGCAGGGCGCGAGTGCAGCGGGGAGCGAACGGGCAGCCGGGGGCGTCATCGCGCAGGTCCGGTGGGAAGCCGTCGAGCGGGGTCGGCAGGCCATGGCCAGGGCGCGGGATCGCCGCCAGCAGGCCGACGGTGTAAGGGTGCCGGGGGACGCGCAGGACGTCGCGCCCCGCCTCGACCACCCTCCCGCCGTACATCACCAGGACGCGGTCGGCGTGCCGGGACACGAGGGCGAGGTCGTGGCTGATCAGGAGCACCGAGGCCGCGCTGGTGCGCAGCCGCTCCATGATCGCGTCGGCGAGGTCGGCGTCCAGCGCCGCGGTCGGCTCGTCGGCGACCAGCAGTTGCGGCGCCCAGGCACCCGCCGCCGCTATCTCGGCTCGCTGCAGCATCCCGCCCGACCACTCGTGCGGGAACTGCCGCATCCGCTCCGCGGCCTCCTCGATCCCGACGGCCTCCAGCGACGCGGTGACCTGTCCCGGAGCGGGGGAGGCGTGCTTGACCCGCCACGCCTCGCCGACGTTCGAGCCGATGCGCCACAGCGGGTCCATGGCCGCGAACGGGTCTTGGCTGACGTAGCCGACCTCACGTCCCCGGACGTCGCGCCAGTCGCCGGGGGAGGCGCCGGAGAGGTCCCGTCCGCCCAGCCGGACCGAACCGGTGACGGTGCTCCCGGCGGGCAGGACGCCCAGCAGCGTCTTGGCCAGCGTCGACTTGCCGCAGCCGGACTCTCCGACGACGGCGACGAGTTCGCCCTCAGCCACGCTCATGGACACATCGCGCACGGCGTGCGTGCCGTCGGGATAGGTCACATTCAGGGAGTCGAGGCTCACGGTCGTCATGAACGGTCGCCCCCGTTCGCGGCGTCGCTGATCGCTTCACCGATCAGGTTGGCGGCCAGGGTGAGGGCGATGATGGTCACCGTCGGGACGATGAACAGCCACGGGGCGTTCGTCAGGTAGGCGCGAGACTCGCCGAGCATCGCGCCGAGTTCGGCCGCGGGCGGCATGGGGCCCAGGCCGAGAAACGACAACCCGGCCAGCCGGACGATGACGCCGCCCAGGTCGAGGGTCGCGACGATCAGCATGCGCGGCGCGACCGCCCCGGCCAGGTGGGTGGTGAGGATGCGCATCCGGCCGACGCCGGCCAGTCGCGCCGCCCGCACGTAGGGGCGTCCGGCGACCGTGAGGGCGTAGGCGCGGGCGAGCCGGGCGTTGCCGGCCCATGAGGAGATGATCAGCGCGATCAGCAGGTGCGTGAATCCTGGGCCGAGCAGCCCGACGATGGCCAGCGCCAGGATGAGTCCGGGGACCGCAAGGACGACGTCGACCAGGCGCATCAGGGGCGCATCGAGGGCGGGAAACGTCGCAGCGCTCACCCCGACGACGATGCTGATCGTCAAGGAGCCGACCAGGACGAGGGCTGCCGCGAGCGTGGAGCGGACCGCCGCCTCGACGGTGCGGGCGAGGACGTCGCGCCCCAGTTGGTCGGCTCCCAGCCAGTGGGTAGGACTGGGCGGTGCGAGCTTGGCGGAGAGGTCCTGGTCGACCGAGCCCGGCAGGCCCAGGAACGGGCTCACGAGGAGCACCAGGGCGATCACCACGGCCAGCGTGAGGCCGGTGCGTCCCAGCGGGGAGGACAGCCCGCGACGCAGGACGCCCGTTCGGGCGGGGGAGGAAGGCATGAGGGTCTATCGCCGCTCTCGAAGTCGTGGGTCGATCGCGACCGTGACGAGGTCGGCCGCCAGGCTCGCCAGCACGTAGGTCAGCGTGGCCATGACGGTGTACGCCTGGACGACGGGGAGGTCGCGGGCCAGGACGGAGGACACCACGTAGGCGCCCACCCCGGGCCAGGTGAAGACGGTCTCGATGATGGCGGCACCGCCCAGCAAGCCGCCCGCGGAGACCGCCACGATGCCGATCAGGGGCGCGGACGCGTTGGGGACGGCGTGACGCAGCAGGATGCGCCGGGGCTGTGCCCCCCGCGCGGTGAGGACGGCCGCGTTCCCAGAATGTAGCCCCGCCACCAGGCCACCCCGCCACACCCGTGACCAGGCGTCGAACATGCCGAAGCACAGGCACGCGGCGGGGAGCCACACCTGGTTCCACTCCCCGTTCAGGACGACGCTCTTCCAGCCCAGCGGCACGACGACGTAGGAAATCAGGAGCAACCCGACCAGGAAGGACGGCGTGGACGCCGATCCGATGGCCAGCAGCCGCGAGGCTTGATCGGGCCAGCCGCCCTCCCAGCGGGCGGCGATCAGCCCGACCGGGAGAGCGCAGCACAAGGCGAGCAGAAGGGCGGTCAGCGCCAGCCTGATCGTGGGCGCCAGCCTGCTGACGAGTTCCCCCGTCACGGGCAGCCCGGACTGCCAGGAATACCCCAGGTCGCCGGTCAGTGCGCGCCCCAGCCACGACAGATATTGCAGCGGCAGCGGCTGGTCCAGGCCGAAGGCGTCACGCAGTTCGGCCACCTGGTCCGGGGTCGGCTCGCTGACGCCCCGGGCGAGCAGGGTGAGGCGGGCGGGGTCGCCGTCCATGAGGGGAACGAGCGCCCAGATGAACAGGCTTGCCCCCAACACGACGAGCACGGCGGTGAGGGTGCGGCCCACGAGGAGCCGCACCCACCACCGGCCCGGCCCGATCAGGGCGCGGTGTTCCATCGCAGGTGGGCGCGGACGTTGGAGACCCGGTAGTCCTTCCACGTGGGGGACGCGATCACGAGGAACCGCTTGTAGGTGGCGGCGATCACGTACGCCTTCTCGTCGGCGATGATGTGCTGCGCCTCCTTCAGCAGGTCGTTGCGGGCGGACTCGTCGAACGTCACCTTGAGCTGCGCGCCCAGGGCATCGACGGCCGGATCGGAGAGCCCTTGCGCGTTGGCCGAGCCGCCGGTGGTCCAGCGGGAAAGGAACGGCTGCAGCGGGTCGGCCGTGCCGGACAGCGATCCGTTGAGGCCGATCGAGGCGTCCCAGGCGGACATGTCCTTCTTCACGGCCGCGGAGTCCTCGGCGTTGTTGATCTGCAGGTCGAACCCGGCCTTCTTGACCTGGGCCTGCATCGCGGTGGCCAGCGCCAGCGTCTCCGGGCCCTGGGCCTGGGTGACGAACCGCACGACGAGGCGCGAGCCGTCCTTGCTGCGGATGCCGTCGGCGCCCGTCGTCCAGCCTGCCTGATCCAGGAGTGCCTGGGCGGCAGGAACGTCGGTGCTCTGGTTGGCGACCGCGTAGGGCATCGAGGCGGGGTACAGGCCGGTGGCCACGTCGAAGACGCCGTTGGCGACCTGATCGGCGAGCGCGGCGTAGTCGATGGAGCGGGCGAACGCCTGCCGGACGGCGACGTCGTTGAAAGGCGCCGCCGAGAGGTTCATGTCGATGAGCAGGGCTTGGAGGGCCTGCTCGGAGGCGAGGAAGGTGGCGTCACTGCTGCCGTGGAGGGCGAGCTTCGCGTCGGGGGAGGGGTAGAACGCGAGGTCGGCTTGGCCGCTCTGGACGCCGGCGATGCGCGCCTGCTCGTCGGCGACGACCTTCACGGTGACGTTGGCCAGGGCGGGACGTCCGGCCCAGTAGCCGTCGTAGCGGGCGGTCTCCAGGTTTTCAGGCGTCCACGCCGTGATGGCGTAGGGGCCGGTGAAGGCGCCCTGCCCGACGATCTTCGTCGAGTCGCCGGCGGCGGCCTCGATGGCGGCCACGTCGTACACCTGGAAGGCGTTGTCGCGGGACGCGAGCGCCGCGGGCACCATCGCGTTCGGCTTGGGCGTGGTCAGCGTGAGGTGGAGGTCGTCCACCGCGGTGAAGACCGACCCTTCCTCGAGGTACACCCGGGTGGCCTTCGCCTTCGCGACCTGGCGGTTGAGCGCGGCAACGGCGGCCGTGGCGTCCAACGGTTTGCCGTTTTGGAAAGTGAGGTTCGGACGCAACGCGATCGTCCAGTGGGTGTCGTCGGTGCGGGTGACGGACGCGGCGAGCCACGGCTGGATGACGCCCTGCTCGTCGACCTGGAGGAGGTTCTCGGCGATCCCCCAGTCGAAGAGCCAGTTCGTTCCCGACTCGCTCGGATCAAGGCTGGCGATCTTGTAGGAGTTGAAGATCGTCAGGCGGTCGACGGGGGCTGTGCTCGTCGCGGGCGGCGTGCCGGTGGCGCAGCCGGTGAGCGCGAGGGCGAGGAGGAGGCCGATGGTGGCAACCATGCGGCGAAGGAGCGACATCTGGTGAGTCCCTTTCGCTGGCTGGACGCGAGCGAAGAGCTGCCGAGACGGCGCCCCATGCGGATGACGCGTCCACGAGATGAGCTGGTGAACCACGAGGGGAGTGTCTGACTCACCCGGCGTCGACGACGCTGGGCTCACAGTGGCGCGACCGTGCCGGACTCTCACCGGCTTCCTCGTCCCCGAAGCGTTCGCAGGCTATCAGCCCAGCACGGGGCACGGCCCCGCGTTCCTGCGAACGCGGGGCCGTGGCTCTCCGAGGGCGGGTGAGCTACTCCTGCGCCAACGCGGCGGCGGGCGAGACGGAGGCCGCTCGTCCGGCGGGCAGCACCGACGCGACCCAGGCAAGACCCAGGCTGAGGCCGACGAGCAGGAGGAGTTGGGCGACGGGCACGCTGATCAGCACCGGGGTCTGCTCACCGAGCAGAGCCTGGATCCCGGCGATGCCGTACCCGATTCCCAGCAGCACTCCGGCCACCCCGGCGACTCCGCCCAACAGCAGGGCCTCGCCCCCGAGGAGGCGTCGCACGGCCGAGGCGTCGAGTCCGAGGGCCCGCAGCAGCGCCGTCTCGCGGCGTCGCTCCAGCACGGACAGCCCCAGCGTGTTACCGACCCCGACCAGGGAGATCAGCACCGAGACGGCCAACAGGCCCAGCACGACGATCAGCACCGTCGAGAACGCCTGCGCGATGGAGTCCCGCTCCATGTGAGACGACATCAGTGACAGTTCGGGGTTGTCGCCGAGTGCGGCGCCGATGTCGCCCAGCACCGTGGTGGGGTCGGCCTGGGAGGTCAGCTTGACCAGGAGCACCTGCTCCGCGTCGGGCGCCAGCGTGGCGATCACCTCGGGCCGCACTGCGGACAGCGACGCCTGGGGCACGATGCGGGCGCGCATCCGCAGGGACGCTCCACCCGCCGAGACGGTGACCGGTGATCCGTGACTGATCGTCGAGGAGCCCAGGGTGATCTCGTCCGGGGCCAGGTTCTGAGCCGATGACCAGCCGAAGGTAGCGGCGGTGGCGTCGGTCAATCCCAGCACCGTCGACTCGCTCTTGCGGCCGTTCGCCTCCACCTCGACCGAGGCGATCTGGGTCTGGGCGGTGGCCTGCACGCCGTTCACGGCGCCGACGCGCTGGGCGATCTGTGGGGTGACCGGACCGTAGACCATGATCTCGGCGGGGTAGCGCCGCACGATGGTGTCCTCGATCGTCGCGCTCGCGATGGCCGCGCCGGTCAGCACCATGGAGACCAACGTGGTGCCGATCAGCAACGCCCCCGCTGTGGTGGCGGCGCGCCGGGGCGTGCGCCGGGTGTTCTCCCCGGCGAGTTGCCCCACGATGTGGGCCCGGAAAGGTCGGCCGAGGGCTGCGGCCGCGGCGGGAATCCACCAGGGGCCCAGCAGCAGGACTCCGGCGAAGTTCAGCACACCCCCGGCCAGGCCGATCACCAGATCATGCTGCAGCGCGGCGGTCACCAGCGCGCCGACGCCGAGGACGAACAGGGCCAGTCCGGCCACGGTGCGAACCCATCCGATGGGGCGTCCGTTGGACGAGGTCAGGTCGGGACGCAGCGCCGCCAGCGGGGGGACGCGCGTCGCGGCCAGAGCCGGAAGGGCGGCCGCGCCGACGGTCACCGCGATGCCTGCCAGCCACGGGGTGATGAGGGCGACCGCGTCCGGGGTGACGCTGTTCAGGTCGAACAGGTCGGGCGCAAACCGGGGCAGGAGGGAGACGAGGCCCCACCCTGCGCCCAGGCCCACCACGCCCGCGATGGCGGCCGTGATGACGGCTTCGCCGAGCACCTGCCGAAACGTCTGTGCACGGGAGGCACCCAGGCACCGCAGGAGCGCCAGACGGCGGGTGTTCTGCGCGACCAGGATCGAGAACGTGTTGCTGATGACGAGGGCAGCCACGAAGAAGGCGATGACACCGAAAGTGAGGAGGATGCCGGTGGTGATGGCCGTGTTGCCGGTGAAGGCTTCGATCTTTTTGGCCGTCCAAGCGGCGGCCTCCGCCACGGTCGCCTTGTCCCCCGACAGGGCGGGGAGCGCCTTGATCGTGGCGGCGAGCGCAGCACCGTCGGGCCCGGAGACCATCACGAAGGCGTACGTGTTGTCGGCGAGCCGCAGCGCGGTCTTGTCCGGTGCGAGGACGGCGGGCTGACTCGGGTAGGCGGAGGCGTCGGATCCGGGCTTCACGATGCCGACGATGGTGTCGGTGGAATCGGGCCACGGGGCCCGGTCGCCGACCTTGAGGTGGCCGGCTTGGGCCATGGCCTCGTTGATGACGATCTCGGAGTCGCCGGTGGGGAGGCGGCCTTGGAGAACAGTCGTCGAACCACCCTGGGGCAGCGTCAGGATCTGGACGTAGTAGGCGGGGGAGCCCGCGGAACGGCCCGACTCGACGAGCGGCCGGGTTCCGGTCACGCCGGGAAGTGCGTTGATCTGGGCAACCGTCTCGGGGGTGATGGCGGCGGCGTTCACGACGACGGAGGCGTCCTTGACGCGGCCGGCGACCTGGTCGGCATAGGAGCGGGACAGCGACGAGCCGAGGATCAAGGTGGCGCAGGTGAAGGCGACACCCAAAACGATGGCGAGGGCGGAGGAGAGAAGACGGCGTGGTTCGCGCAGCACCGTTCTCACCGCTCGTCGGCGACGATGCGGCCGTCGGCCAGGCGGACGATCCGGTCGCAGGCGCGCGCCGCGGAGGGGTCGTGCGTGACCATGACGACGGTCTGGCCGTACATGTCGACGGCCCGGCGCAGCACACCCAGCACGTCGGCGCTGGCGGCCGAGTCGAGCGAGCCGGTGGGTTCGTCGGCGAAGATCACCGTGGGGCGCATGACGAGCGCGCGGGCGACGGCCACGCGCTGCTGCTGGCCGCCGGAGAGCTCTGAGGGGCGGTGGGTGAGGCGTTCGGTGAGCCCGAGGGTGGAGACCACCTCGTCGAACCATTCCTGGTCGGGGCGGCGGCCCGCGAGCCGCTGCGGCAACACGATGTTCTCGCGGGCGTCCAAGGTGGGAACCAGGTTGAACGACTGGAACACGAACCCGATGTGGTCGCGTCGCACGCGGGTGAGGCGCTTGTCGTCCAGTCCGGTGATCTCGACGTCACCCACCCAGGAGCGCCCGTAGCTGGCCTGGTCGAGTCCAGCCAGGAGGTGGAGGAGCGTCGACTTCCCGCTGCCCGAGGGGCCCATGATCGCGGTGAACTCCCCCGATTCGAGCTGGGTGTTGACGGCGTCCAGTGCGGTCACGGCGGTCTCGCCGGAGCCGTACACCTTCGTGAGTGCCTCGGCGCGGACGGCGGGTGGTGCGATGGGCATAGGGGATGCTCCTCCTTGTTGGGCTACCCACCCAGCCTGTCGGAGGCGCCAGCGCGCGTCATCGGCCTGCCGCCGCGTCCAGGCTGCATCCTGCGCAGGGGTGCCCCTCGCCCTCCGGGCGCACCCGGTCAACCCACGGGATGAGGACCTACGTCAGGCCTGCGGCGAGACCAGTCCGGCGTCGTAGGCCAAGACGACCAGGCCGACCCGATCCCGGACGGTCAGCTTGGCGAGGATGTGGCCGATGTGGGTCTTCACCGTCGCCTCGGCGAGGTACAACGAGGAGGCGATCTCGCCGTTGGTCATGCCCTGGGCGACCAAGGTGAGGACCTCCCGCTCCCGTTCGGTGAGCTCCTCGATCCGAGTGACGGCGCGGGTGGCGGCGCCCGCCCCCGGCAGCAGCGGGACGAAACGCTCCAGCAGCCGACGGGTGGCGGTCGGGGCGACGACCGCTTCGCCGCTGTGCACCGCCCGGATGCCAGCCAGCAGTTCGGCGGGGCCCGCGTCCTTGAGGAGGAAGCCCGACGCCCCCGCCTGCAAGGCGGCGAACACGTACTCGTCGAGGTCGAAGGTGGTGAGCACCAGGACCTTCGCGGAGGCTCCCGCCTCCACGATGCGTCGGGTGGCCTCCACCCCGTCCATGATCGGCATGCGGATGTCCATCAGCACGACATCGCAGCCCGCCGGACCGGTGGCGGCACGCACGGCGTCCGCGCCGTTGCCGACCTCGCTGATCACGGTCATGTCGGATTGGGCGTCCAGCACCATGCGGAATCCCAGGCGCACCAACTCCTGGTCGTCGGCCAGGATCAGGCGGATGGGTTCGGTCATGCTGCGGCTCCAGGGCTGGTCGGGATGAAGGCCTCGATCACGAAGCCTCCGGTGATGTGGTTACGTGCCGCCATCGTGCCACCAAAGGCGGCGACACGCTCGCGCATCCCGACCAGGCCGTGCCCCAGCCCGTCGGTGACGCCCGCCCCCTTGCCGTTATCGCGGATCTGCAGCGACACTCCGGCAGGGGAGTGGTGGATCCGGACGCGGACGGCGGCGTCCGGGCCCGCATGTTTGACGGCGTTGGTGAGCGCTTCCTGGACGATCCGCACGATGGCCAGTTCCATGGCGGGGCTGAGCAGCCTGCGCAGCGACACGTCGCCGGTCACCTCGAGGCGGACGTCGCGGCCGGCGTCCGCCAGGCCTTGGACGATCCCCTGCAGGTCGCCCAGGTTGGCCGCCGGGGCCAGTTCGGGTGCCTGCCCGTCGCGCAGGACGCCGACGAGCCGCCGGGTCTCCGCCAGCGATTCCTGGGCGGTCGCGCGAATCGTGGTCAGCGCCCGCTCGGCCGTGGCCAGACGCTTCTCAGGATCGCCGTCCATGCCTGCGGCGTACGCCCCGCCGTCGGCTTGGACGACGATCACCGCCAGGCTGTGGGCGACGACGTCGTGCATTTCCCGCGCGAGCCGCTGGCGCTCCTGGGCGGCGGTCAGCACCACGGCCTGCTGGTACTGCTGCTGTTGGGCCAGCAGGGCGTGGAGGGAAGCGTCTCGGGCGACGGTGCGCGACCGGACTGCGCTCCCGATCGCCCAGGAGGCGGCCACCAGGGAGGCGAGGGCCGTGAACGAGGCGGCCACGGCGAACATGTCGCTCGTCGCCGGATACCAGGAGACCTGCGACCAGGAGACCGCGGCGAGCAAGGCGGCGGTGAACCCGACGATGAGCCAGGTGTTGCGCCAGCGTTCGTGACCGTAGGCGGCGACCGTGTAAAGCATGACCGGCACGGCGACGTTGGTGAGCGAGGGACCCGCGACCACGGCGACCTGCAGCAGATGAGCGGGGATGATGGCCAGCGCCACCAGGTCGGGGTACTTCAGGCGCCACAGCAACGGAACGGCGACGCCCGCGACCAGGACGAGGAACCAGGCGCCACCGCGCACGCTGCCCTGGTCGATGGCGAGGAACATGACGAGCGCGCTGAGCATTGCGTCCGTCGGTCGCGGGATCCAGAACTTCGAGTCGCGCCAGACCGGCCTGATCGGCCGCTCGGGCGCGGAGAGGGATGTGGTCACCCGTTCAGCCTAAGCAGCCCGCCGGGGGCGGGCATCAGTCCCCGGGATGGGCTGCGTCTCATCCCGGGGACAGGCCTGCGGCGTCTCCCTGCTGGCGTGCGGTGAGGTCTGGAGCGTCCGCGGGCGGGCGCGCCGGGTCGTCGAGGACCCCGGGACCCGGCTGATGGGGGGAACCCCAGCCGTAGGCGGCCTCCAGGTGCGGGCGGGTCAGGACCTGCTCCGGGGGGCCGGCGGCCTGGACGCGCCCGGCGGTGAGCAGCACCCAGTCGGCAGCCCGCGCCTCGCTCAGGTTGTGGGTGGTGAGCACCACCCGTGTCCATGGTCGCGTTCGGTGTGGATGATCGCGTCGATGGTGCGCATCGAGACCAGATCGAGGCCGGTCAGCGGTTCGTCCAGCAGCAGCACCTCATGGCGCTGCACGATGCCCTGGGCCACGTAGACCCGCTGCCGCTGCCCACCGGAGAGCTCGTCCAGGTGCCGGCCGCTCAGGCTCGTCACCCCCAGCCGCTCCATCGCCTCCTGGACCCGGACCCGATCGGTAGCTCGGGGACGCCGGAACCAGCCCAGTTCGGGGTACAGACCCATCGCGACGGCCTCGCGGACCGTGATCGGGGTGCCGGTCGGGAATGCCGGGGACTGCATGACGTAGGAGGTGGAGCCGCGGCGGCCGGGGCGTCCGCCCAGGACGCTCAGCGTCCCCGCCAGCGGGGCGATGACCCCCGCCAGGGCATGTAGCAACGTCGACTTGCCCGAGCCGTTCGGCCCGATGATCGCGGTGACGCCCTGATGGGGGATCGTGAAGTCGGACGCCCCGAGCGCGATCTGGTGACCGTACCCCAGCGTCAGGCCCGAGGCTCGGGCGAACTCTGCCGTTGGCCCGCTCATGCGTGGGCCGCTGTCGCGGTCGAGGGCTTCATCGCGGCGCGGATGCGGGTCGCCGCGAGGGTGAGGAAGAAGACGGCGATCGACACCAGGGCCATCGCCGCCGACCCGGCCGTGCCCCAGTGGTAGCTGAGCGTCAACCCGATCCAGACGGCGATGGCGGCCAGTGCCACCGACAGGGCGAACATCCGGGGAACGGTGCGGGCCAGCAGCGCAGCGGTGGCCGGCGGTCCCACGAGCAGGCCGAACACCAGGAGTGTGCCGACCGCCTGGAAGCTGCCGATCACCGCGGTGGCGATCAGCACCAGGAGCGCGGCATGGGTGAAGCGAGGGTTCATGCCCAGTGTCTGAGCCTTCGCCGAGGAGAACGCCAGCGCCAGCAGCGGCCGGTACAGGGCCAGCGATCCGACGACCACCGCCGTACCGAGGACCGCCATGGAGACCAGCGTCGGCTCGTCGACGCCGAAGATGTCGCCGAACAGGATCGAGGTGAGTGACCCCGTGTAGGAGCGCGACTTGCTGATCACCGCGACACCGAGCGCCATCATGCCGACGAACAGCAGCCCGATGGCGGTGTCCTCCTTCAGGGAGGTCTGGCGGTGAATCAGCTCGATGCCTCCCACCATGACCAGCGCCGCCACGGCGGCTCCCAGGTAGGGGCTGAAGCCGACGATGACCCCGGCGGCGATCCCGGGGAGCACGCCGTGCACGAAGGCATCACCGAAGAAGCTCATGCCGCGCAGGACGAGCCACACCCCGACGATCGAGCACGTGGCGGCGGCCACCAGGCCGCCGACCAGTGCGCGTTGTTGGAAGCCCAGCAGGAAGGGCTCGATCCACCAGTCCACCGTGATCCTCGTCGCGTCGAGACGTCACGCCAGCGCGTCGGCGATGCGGCGCGCGTCGGTGAGCATCATCCCTTGATAGGTCTCGGCCCCCGAGCCTGCGGGGCCGACTGATCCCTCGTAGAGCTCGATCACCCGCAGGTCGCCACCCGCCTCCCTGGCCACGGCCTCGACCAGTCGCGGGTTGACGGTGTTGTTGGAGAAGATCGCCCGGACGCCGCTGCTCGTGACGACATCGACCAGCGCGGCGAGTTCGGCCGAGCTGGGCTCGGCGTCGGTGCCGCCCCCGGGGATGACGACGCCCGCGACGGTGAAGCCGTAGGCCTGGGCGAAGTAGTTGTACGCCTCGTGGTCGGTGAGCAGGACGCGGTGCTGTTGTGGGACGACGGACAGAATCTGCCGGACCTCCGCGTCGGTGCCCATGATCGACTCCTTCACCTGGGAGCCGCAGGCGGCGAACTGGGGGTCGCCGGTCACCTCGGTCAGCTTGGCGCCGATCAGCCCCGCGCCGGTGGCGACGCGGGCGGCGTCCATGTGCACGTGCGGGTCAGCCGATCCGTGGTCGTGCGCGTCGTGGGTCGCATGGTCGTGCCCGTCGCCCTCGACGTGGTCGTGGGTGGCCGAGCCGAAGGGGATCGGATCCAGCTGGGGGGCCATGTCGAACAAGGTGGCGCCGTCCCGCGCGGCGTTGGACAACGTGGTGGTCAGGCCGCCTTCCAGGCCGAGCCCGTTGGTGACGACGAGCCTGGCCTTGACCAGGGTGGCGACCTCGGCGGAGGACGTGGAGAACTCGTGCGGGTCATCCCCGGGCCCCATCAGGGTCGCGGAGGTGGCGTGGGCGCACCCGGTGATGTCGGCCAGCACGGATCCCCAGTGGGTGGTGGTGGCGACGGCGAGGGCCGGTGGGGCGGAGGTTGCGGGATCGGGGGTGGGCGCGGGACCGGTGGAGCAGGCCGTGACGATCAGGGCCAGGGAGGCGAGGAGGCCGGGCAGGGCCACGCGGGAAGCACGCACGGGAGAGCTCCATTCGATAGTGAGAATGGTTCTCAACATAACCGGGGAAGAGAACTCCCGCAAAGGCAGACGGGATCGGTTGCCCCCGTCCGTCGTCCAAGGCGCCTCCCGGGCGGTGAGGTCGTGGGGTGCCCTGAGGTCTGGGTGGGTCGCTCAGCGAGGCGGGGGGCTCTCGTGCACCGAGTCCAGCCGAGGGGCGACCAGGCTGAGGGTGGCGGCCAGCGCGCTCCGCTCATCGTCAGGCAGGCCCCCCAGGATGAGCTCGGCCCCCTGATTGCGGGCCAGGGTCACCTGGTCCAGCAGGGCACGCCCCTCGTCGGTGAGGGTGAGCAGCGTCGCCCGCCCGTCCGACGGGTCCGGGGTGCGCGCCACCCAGTCGCCCGCGACCAGGGTGTCGATCACCTCGGTGGCAGACCCGCGAGCGACCCGCAGGCGTCCCGCGATCTGTGAGGGGCGTGCTGGTTCCAGGCGGGCGATCGCTCGCAGCGCGTGTGCCTGATGGGGGTTGACCGGGAGCCCTTCCAGGGCGTCGGCGTGAGCGGAGCGCAGGCGGCGGGCGGTGCGCAGGATGAGATCGGCGAGCTCGGGTGAGCTGGGAATAGGCACGACGCCTCCGCGGTTGTTAGTGAGGTAACCTCAGTATATCGACAGAAAGGGGAACCGCATGGAGATGGGACCCCCAGAACTCCGCGGACCAGCCCGCATCGACCCGGCCGACCGCGCCCAGCTCGCCGAATCACCGGTCGGCTGGGACCGCGTCGTCCGCCTCTTCCGCCCCCACCTCGGCTCGCTGACCATCGTGATCCTCACCGTGGTCGCCGCCTCGCTGGTGGGCCTCGCGCAGCCCTTCCTGCTGCGCGCCATCATCGACGACGCGCTGCCGCACGGCGACACCAGGCTGCTGGCGTGGACCGTGCTCGGCATGATCGGCGTCGCCGTGGCCACCGCCGTCCTCGGCGTCGTGCAGACCTGGCTGGCCACCACCATGGGCCAAAAGGTCATGAGCCGACTGCGCTCCGACGTCTTCGCCCACCTGCAACGCCAGTCGATGGCGTTCTTCAAGCGCACCCGCGGCGGCGAGATCCAGTCCCGCCTCATCAACGACATCGCCGGGCTGCAGTCCGTCATCACCACCACCGCCACGTCGGTGGCCTCCAACATCACCACCGCCGTCGGCACCGCCGCGGCCATGATCATCCTCGATTGGCGCCTCAGCCTGCTCAGCCTCATCGTGCTGCCGCCCGCCGTCATCCTGACGCGGCGGGTCGCCCTCATCCGCCGCGACATCACCGCGCAACGCCAGGCCACCCTGGCCGACCTCCACTCCCAGGTCGACGAGGCCCTCAGCGTCAACGGGGCCATGCTGACCAAGACGCTGGGCGCTGGGCAGGCGCGCGTCGACTCCTTCGACCGCACCTCCGCGACGCTGGTCGACCTGGAGATCCGCAGCCAGCTCGCCGGCAAGTGGCGCATGGCCACCATGCAGATCATCTTCGCCGTCATTCCTGCGCTCATCTACCTCGCCGCCGGGTTCCCCGCGCTGACCGGCACCATCACCATCGGCACCCTGGTCGCGTTCACCGCGCTGCAGGCGCAGATCTTTCGACCCATCCTCGGGCTGCTCAGCATGGGAGCCCAGTGGATCGCGTCCATGGCCCTGCTGAGCCGCATCTTCGGCTACCTCGACCTGCCCATCGAGGTGCCCGAGCCCGCCCGGCCCACACCGCTGCCCACGGCGTCGGTCCGCGGCGAGGTCGTCTTCGACGACGTGTCCTACCGCTACCCCGACGGAGAGAGCGACGTTCTCTCCCACATCGACCTCACCCTCGCGCCCGGCCGCTCGGTTGCGGTGGTGGGGGAGACCGGATCGGGCAAGTCGACGCTGGCCGCCCTCCTGGTGCGGCTCGCCGACCCGACCCAGGGACGCATCACGGTCGACGGCATCGACCTGCGCGACCTGTCCGCGCAGGATCTGGCCCACGTGATCGGCGTCGTCAGCCAGGAGACCTACCTGGCGCACGCGAGCGTCCGCGACAACCTCCTCCAGGCCAAGCCGGACGCCGACGACGCCGAACTGTGGCGCGCCCTGGAGGTCGCCCAGGTGAGTCACACCATCGCCGCCCTGCCCGACGGGCTCGACACCCTCGTCGGGGCTCGCGGTCACCGGTTCTCCGGCGGCGAGCGGCAGCGCGTCGCCGTCGCGCGCACCCTGCTGGCCGACCCCCGCGTCCTGGTCCTGGATGAGGCCACCAGCGCGCTGGACACCGAGACGGAACGCGAGTTCCAGGCTGCTCTGGACGCCCTCGCGCGAGGCCGCACCACGCTCACCATCGCGCATCGGCTCAGCACGGTCCGCGACGCCGACGAGATCGTCGTCCTGGATCAGGGCCGCATCATCGAGCGCGGCACCCACGAGGACCTGATGGCCGTCGGCGGCCGGTACGCGGCGCTGGCCGCGTGACCCCGGCGTCGATACGGAACCGGGTGCGTAGGCTGGTGTCGTGCTGGCACCCGACCTCGATCGCCTCCCCGCGGTCTGGGTGAGCCCCGGCCTCCTCCTGGTGCCGCGAGCCCCTTCTGGCGCCACGGCCTGGATGCTGCACGCCGCGGCCGAGGGGGGCATCGACGTGCGGCGCCGCGAACCCGTCCCGTGGACGCAGGTGCCGCTCGCCCCGCTCCCCGACGGCGTCCCCATGGCCGTGCGGGAGGCGTATCCCCACGTGTCCGACGCCCTCGCGTTGACCGTCCCCGACGGTCTCGACCTGCAGGCAGCCGTCCGGGGGCAGATCCTCCTCATCGGACGGGCCGACTCCGGCGCCGCGGTCGCGGCCCTCGGGGTTCAGACGGCCCCGCTGCTGGACGCGCTCTACCCCGGGGCGGCGTCGGCGCCGCTGGGCGTCCGCTGGCGCCGCGGGACCCCGACGCTGCGGCTGTGGGCGCCGACCGCCCGCGCGGTCGAGGCGCTGGTGTGGGGCGGGGACACCGAGGACGCGCCCGTCGAACGTCACCCGCTCACCGTCGACCCGGACGGAATCTGGCAGGTGACCGGCACCCCGGCGTGGGCCGATCGCCGCTACCTGTACAGCGTCACCGTGTACGTGCCCGCCTTCGACCGGGTCGTGGAGAACCGGGTCACCGACCCGTACGCCGTCGCCCTCACCACCGACTCACGCCACGGGGTCCTGACCGACCTCACCGACCCGCGCTGGGCCGAGCCCCGCTGGCTGGCCGCCCACAGCCCGCCCCTGCGTCACCGCGTCGACCAGGTCGCCTACGAACTCCACGTCCGCGATCACAGCCGCGACGACGCCAGCGTCCCGGCCGACCTGCGCGGCACCTATGCCGCCTTCGGCGTCGAGAGCGACGGCCGCGCCCATCTGCGGCGTCTCGCCGAGGCGGGCCTCACCAGCGTGCAGCTCCTTCCCGTGCTCGACTTCGCCTCCGTCGTCGAGGACCGCACCGCCCAGCGCCACCCCGACATCGTCGAGCTGTCCGCGGCCAGCCCCGCCGGGGCCCTCCAGCAGGAGCGGGCCGCGCACCAGGCCGGGACGCCCTTCAACTGGGGCTACGACCCCTGGCACTGGTTCGCGCCCGAGGGCAGCTACGCCACCGCCGGGAACCAGGACGGCGGAGCCCGCGTCGCGGAACTGCGCGGCGCCGTCGGGGCGCTGCACGAACTCGGCCTGCGGGTCGTCCTCGACGTCGTGTTCAACCACACGTTCGCGGCCGGGCAGGAGCCCAGCTCGGTGCTCGACAAGATCGTCCCCGGCTACTACTACCGGCGCGAACTCGACGGCACCATCGCCACCTCCCCGGCAGGCCCCGCCGTCGCCACCGAGACTGCGATGGCGTCCAGGATCGTGGTCGACGCCTGCGTCCACTGGGCGCGGCACTACCGCGTCGACGGGTTCCGGTTCGACCTGATGGGCCACCACAGCGTCGAGGTGATGCGTGACGTCCGGGCGGCCCTGGACGCCCTGACCCTCGATGGCGACGGGGTCGACGGTCCGGCCGTCACCCTGCACGGCGAAGGCTGGGACTTCGGTGAGGTCGTCGGGAACGCCCGGTTCGTGCAGGCCACCCAGGGGCAACTCGACGGCACCGGGATCGCCACGTTCTCCGACCGGCTGCGCGACGCCGTCCGGGGTGCCGCCCCGTTCGACGCCGATCCCGGCAGGCAGGGATTCGTCAGCGGGCTCGCCGGGGCGCCCAACGGCGCCGCCCACAACGGCACTTCGGCCGCCCAGCACGATCGGCTCCTGGCCCTCACCGACGTCATCCAGGTCGGTCTGGCCGGGACGCTGCGCACCGTCGCCTTCCGCTCGGCCCGGACGCGGCGGCCGGTCACCGGCGCGCAGGTGGAGTTCTGGCCCGGCGTGTCGGCCGGCTATGCCGCCGAGCCCGATGAGGCGCTCAACTACGTGGACGCCCACGACAACGAGACGCTGTATGACGCCCTGGCGGCCGCGCTGCCGGTCGCCACCGACCCCGGACAGCGGGCCCGCGCGACCCTGGTCGCCCTCGCGCTGGCGACGCTCGGCCAGAACCCGGTGCTGTGGCATGCGGGAGTCGACCTGCTGCGCAGCAAGTCGTTGGATCGCAACAGCTACGACTCCGGGGATTGGTTCAATCGGCTCGACTACACGGGCCGCGACAACGGCTTCGGGCGGGGGCTGCCGCCGGCCCGAGACAACGAAACCCACTGGCGGTGGGTGGCGCCGCTGCTCGCCAACCCGGCGTTGCGTCCGGACGCGGGGTTGGTCGGTGCCACCCATGCGCGCGCCCTCGACCTGCTGCGGCTGCGGTCCTCCAGCAGGCTGTTTCGCCTCGGCAGCGCCGCCCAGATCGAGGCCAAGCTGACTTTTCCCGCCTCGGGCACCTGGGCGCAGCGCCCCGGGGTGGTGGTCATGTTCCTCGACGATGAGCGCGGCACGCGGGTCGACTCCCGGCTCGCGGGGGTTCTGGTCGTCGCGAACGCGCTGCCCTGGCCTGCCGAGCAGCCGCTTCCCGCCGAGGTCGGCACGTCGTGGACGCTGCACCCGGTGCAGGCGCATGGCGCCGACGACGTGGTGCGCCGGGCGCGCGTCGAGGACGGCATCGCCCGTGTGCCCTCCCGCACGGTGGCGGTCTTCGTTCGTCTCCGCCCGTAGGGGGCGCCCCCCGAGACGGGGTGTGTCCCAGGTTGCTCTGTCGCGGGGGTCGGTGGACCTGGCCGGTCAGTCGCGGGAGCGCGGCACCTTGTTGCGGATCAGACGCCAGCGCCACCGCAACTGGTCGAGTCGGGCCTCCATGGACGGGTCGGAGCCCGTGTGCTGGGTGGCGTGGAGGTAACGCTCGCCGTAGGACGCCAGCAGTTCGTCGTCGAGGGCGCGCACCCTCGTGACGGTGGTGCTCTCGCGGCGCAGGTTGCGGGCCACCAGCCCGGCAGGCAGCCGGTCGAGTCGGCGCTTGATCTGATCGAGGGGATCCCCGATGGAGCGCAGCAACTCCACCGCGAACCGCAGCCCCTGCTCCGAGGGCTCCTCGGCGTCCGGGTAGCGGGCTGCGATCCAGGCACGCACCGCCGCGATGTCGATCTCGTCGGGCGTCATGACGGGAACCGGGGTCTGCACCAGGGCGGCTGCGGGCAGGTTCGCGTCACCGGCGGGGGAGTCCTCCACAGCGGTGGACGCCGCTGCCTGGCCGGGCAGGTCCCGGAGTCGGTCGGCGATGTTGAGGAAGGAGTCGTCCAACCGCTGGCGCAGCGTGTGCGCCTCCAGGAAGAGCGCGTCGATCTCCGCGCGCCCCTGCGGGGAGAGTTCCTCGTACTGCTTGCTCTTGTAGCGCAGTTCGTGCTCGTACTCGGCCCACGCGTGCGCCGCGACCGTGCGGACCTGGATCTCCAGGCCGTTGAAGGCATGGAAGTAGTGGTCGAGGTCCCCGCCCCGCCGGATCCACTGGGAGTCGAACCGCTCGCCGGTCGCGATGAAATGCCAGCAGTCGTACCCCTTCTTGTCGGGGTCGCGCTCGTCGCCGGGATTGCGATCCTCGGTGAGGGAGAACCGGTCGCGGATCGCAGCCATCGCACGCTCCCGCTCGGCCGAGGTGTAGACGATGACGCGGGCCGCCACCAGGTCGGTGACTTCAGTGCGCGGGTCGTCGTAGCCCTTGGAGCGACACTTGCGCAGGAACGAGCCGATCGACTTCGACCGCGCCGTGATCAGGTGGGCATTGATGGGCTCCTCCGCCATCAGCCGCCGCAGGTACTCCTCCAACTCGATCGCCGCACCCGGGAGCCAGTCCCACTCCTGGGCGAGCTGCTCGTCGAAGCCGTGCGGTGGCGAAGCGGTCGTCATGGCGTCCATTGTTCCTCGTCGTGCCGTGCCTCGGACGTCCTGCGTCGCGACGCCGCGTGGGGCATAGTCTGCGCGGACATGGAGGAGAAGCTGACCCGGGCGCAACGCCTGGATCGCCTGCCGTTCACGCGGCAGCACACCCGACTGCTGGTCGGATCGGGGATCGGGTGGGCGCTGGACGCCATGGATGTGGGCCTGATCTCGTTCGTCATGGCTGCCTTGGCGGTCTCCTGGAAGCTCGATGCGACGACGCTCAGCGTCATCGGCTCGATCGGCTTCGTCGGCATGGCGCTCGGTGCCAGCCTGGGCGGCCTGCTCGCTGACCGGTTCGGCCGCCGCCAGGTCTTCGCGCTCACCCTGCTCGTGTACGGCATCGCCACCGGGACCTCGGCCCTGGTCGGCTCGGTAGCCGCGTTGATCGTGCTGCGCTTCCTCGTCGGGCTGGGCCTCGGCGCGGAACTGCCGGTCGCGTCGACCCTGGTCAGCGAGTACGCGCCCCGGCGTATCCGCGGCCGGGTCGTGGTGGCGTTGGAGGCCTTCTGGGCGCTCGGCTGGATCGGCGCCGCACTGCTGGGGTATCTGCTGGTCCCGGCGAGCGAGAACGGCTGGCGGTGGGCGCTGGCCGTGGGCATCGTCCCGACCTTGTATGCGCTGGTCGTCCGCTACGGGCTGCCCGAGTCGGTGCGGTTCTCCGAGAGCAAGGGTCGCTTCGACGAGGCGGAGGCGTCGGTGCGCCGCTTCGAGGATGCGGCAGGCGTCGCGCCTGTGCCCAGTCCCAACGTGGCTCCGGTGCAGTCCCGGGGGACCGTCTCGATCTGGAGCCCCGAGTTGCGGGGGCGCACCGCCGCCTTGTGGATCGTCTGGTTCTGCATCAACCTGTCCTACTACGGCGCCTTCATCTGGATCCCGAGTCTGCTGGTGGCGCGCGGCTTCCCGCTGGTGAAGAGCTTCGAGTTCACGCTCATCATCACCCTCGCGCAGATCCCCGGCTACGCGGTGGCCGCGTGGCTGATCGAGAAGTGGGGGCGGCGGCCCACCCTGGCGACGTTCCTGGCCGGCTCGGCGCTGGCCGCCGTCGGCTTCGGACTGGCCACCACCGAGTGGTCGATCCTGCTGACGGGTTGCCTGCTGTCGTTCTTCAACCTAGGCGCCTGGGGTGCCCTGTACGCCGTGGGGCCTGAGCTGTACCCCACGACGATCCGCGGCACCGGTGCGGGAGCTGCGGCGGCCTTCGGGCGGATCGCGTCGATCATCGCGCCCCTGCTGGTCCCGATCATGCTGGGGGCGGGCGGTTCGGTGCTGGTGTTCGGGGTGTTCGGGGCCGCCTTCGCGCTCGCCGCGATCGCGGCCACCCGGCTGCCGGAACTGCGCGGCACGGCGCTGGACTCCTGATCGCGCCGGACCTCGGGTCCAGCACGGGGAAGGCCCTCTCTCCACCGCCGGGGAGAGGGCCAGGTCCGGGCGTTCGCAGCGGGTCGAACGCCCGGGGGCAGGCGTCAGCGCCGCGCGATCACCCGTGGGAGTGGTCGTGCTGGGCCGCCTCTTCCTCGGCGGTCATGCCGTTGACCACGGCCACCTCGGTCGGCGTGGCTCCCAGCTTCAGCGTGCGAGCGACGCTGCGCTCCTCGAGATCGATGACCGTCACGGACTGGGCCGCGGCGTCCGTCACGTAGGCGGTGTGTCCCGCCACCGTGATCGAGGGGCCGGCGTCTTGCCAGTCGTCCTTCTCGGTCCAGGCGCCGATCGCAGGAATGGACGCCTCCACGGTCGCCGTCTCGGGGTTGATCACCTGCACGGCGCCGTCGGCGGTGAGCACGAGCGCCTCGCCCTCGGGTCCGCGGGCCAGCGAGCGGAACCAGTACGAGGAGCCCAGTTCCACCAGCTTCAACGTGGCGGTGCGGGTGTCCACGAGGGCGACGCGGGTCGGGCGTTCCTTCGTGGCGTTCGCGTCGGACTTGTAGTCGGTCAGGACGATGGGGGACAGGGGGGATCCCGACGAGTTCCCGGTGCGGGCGTAGGCGTCGGGGGCCTCGACCTTGTGGAAGGCGCCGTCGCGCCACACCACGGGACCGTTGGTGCACCCCACGACGACGGTGTCGCCGGAGTCGGTGGACTGGGCGGTGGCTTCCCCGTGGACGCCGGGGCAGTCGTCGGTCTGCGCCACCACGTGCCCGTTGCGACGAACCTGGACGGTGGAGCGGGACTCCTCGGTGCCCTGGGTCAGCAGCACGCCGTCGTCGACCAGGGGAACGGCGACCCCGTGGTGCGGCGCGTCGGTCTTCAGGGCCGTGACGGGGGCGTCCGGATCGCCGATCCATGCGGAGTCGACGATCTGGATGTCTCCCGAGCCGTCGGCGAACAAGGCGGTGCGGTCCTGGTGGGCGACGACGTGCCCAGCCTTGGGCGCCGTGTACTCCCGGGCGGTCAGGCCGGGGACGTAGGTGTAGTGGTGGGAGTGGTCCCCGTGGGGACGCGACTGCACTCCGGCGTCGTAGACCAGGAAGCGGTCGCCATCGGTGACGACGACGTGGCGGCCGTCGCCGGCGGCGTTGAGCCGGAGGAAGCCGGGGTGTGTGGTCTCCTGCACCACGTCGCCGGTCTGCGCGTCGATCAGGGTGAGGCCGTTGTCGTGGGAGAACAGCAGGCGGGTCGTCTGGGTGCGCACTTCGTGTGCGTCTCCGCCGACCTGCGAACTGGGCTCGGCCGAGGCCGAGGGCGTGCCTGCGGGGAGGGTCGGTGTGGCGCACGCGGTCAGCAGGAGGGCGGCCGTGGCGAGTCCGACGGCGGGGCGTAGGAAGGCGGGGGATCGGCGTGGAGTCATGGCGACAGTCCAACACAGACTGAGAATCATTATCAAATAGAAAGAGCGGTTGCCGACGCCGGGCAACAGGCCGCCCCGTTCGGGGAGGTGCTCTAACCTGACTTCGTACCCTGTCCGCACCCATGTGCAACGAACGAGGAGTGTTGATGACCGCATTCACCTGGACCCAGCAGGACCACCGCGCGGTAGATACCGCGCGGGTGCTCGCCGCCGACGCGGTCGAGAAGGTCGGCAACGGTCACCCCGGGACGGCGATCTCGCTGGCCCCGCTGGCCTACCTGCTGTATCAGAAGGTGATGAACGTCGATCCCGCCGAGCCCCGCTGGCTCGGCCGTGACCGCTTCGTCCTGTCGGCCGGCCACGCGTCGATCCTGCAGTACAACCAGCTCTTCCTGGCCGGCTTCGGCCTGGAACTGTCCGACATCGAGGCGCTGCGCACGTGGGGCTCGAAGACTCCCGGCCACCCCGAGTTCGGGCACACCGCAGGCATCGAGGCCACCACCGGTCCGCTCGGGGCGGGCGTCGCCAACGCCGTCGGGTTCGCCATGTCGGCGCGCCACAGCCGCGAGCTGTACGACCCCACCGCAGCCCCTGGCACCTCGGTCTTCGACCACTACGTGTACGCCATCGCCGGTGACGGCTGCATGCAGGAAGGCGTCTCCGGTGAGGCCTCCTCGCTGGCCGCGACGCAGGAGCTGGGCAACCTGATCCTGTTCTACGACGACAACCGCATCTCGATCGAGGGCGACACCAAGATCGCCTTCTCCGAAGACGTCGAGGCCCGCTACGCCGCCTACGGCTGGCATGTCCAGCACGTCGACTTCACCAACGGGTTCACCACCTACGAAGAGAAGGTCGCTGAGCTCTACGACGCCGTCGAGGCCGCCAAGGCCGTCACGGACCGGCCGTCCTTTATCAAGGTGACCACGGTGATCGGCTGGCCGTTGCCGAACAAGGCCGGTGACCACAGCGTCCACGGCGCGAAGCTCGGCGGCGCCGAGATCAGCGCGCTGAAGCAGGAACTCGGCTTCGCCGATGCCCCCTTCGCCATCGACGACGACATCGTCGCCTACACCCGGGCCAACGCCGCGGAGCGCGCTCAGGCGGCCCACGCCGCGTGGGATCCCCGGTTCGAGGCGTGGCGGGCGGCCAACCCCGAGCGCGCGGCGCTGCTGGACCGCGTCCTGGGCAAGCAGGCCCCGGCCGACCTCATCGGTCAGCTCCCCGTCTTCGAGCCCGGATCGATGGCGACCCGCGCCGCGTCCGGCAAGGTGCTGGGCGCGCTGGCCACCGCCGTGCCCGAGCTGTGGGGCGGCTCGGCTGACCTGGCCGGCTCGAACAACACGACGATGGCCGGGGTGCCCTCGTTCCTGCCCGCCGACCGGTCGAGCGAGACCTTCGCGGGCGCGCCCGGCGGCCGGACCCTGCACTTCGGCATCCGCGAGCACGCCATGGGCAACATCATGAACGCCATCTCCATGGACGGGCTCAGCCGCGTCTACGGTGGCACCTTCCTGGTGTTCTCCGACTACATGCGCACCACGCCGCGCCTGGCCGCGCTGTCGCACGTGCCGACGACGTTCGTGTGGACCCACGACTCCATCGGCGTCGGCGAGGACGGCCCCACCCACCAGCCCGTCGAACACGTCATGAGCCTGCGGCTGATGCCTGGCCTCGACGTCGTGCGCCCCGGCGACGCGAACGAAGTCACGCAGGCGTGGGTGCGGATCCTCAACGACTGGGATCGGCCGGCAGCCCTCATCCTGTCCCGGCAGAACATGACCACCTACGACCGTTCCCCCGGGTCCGGATTCGCGTCGGCTGAGGGCGTGGCCCGCGGCGGCTACATCCTCAAGGAGGCCTCCGCGGCTCCGCAGGTCGTCTTGGTGGGCACCGGTTCCGAGGTGGAGATCGCGGTCGCCGCAGCCGCCAAGCTCGAGGCCGAGGGCGTCCCGGCGCGCGTCGTGTCGCTGCCGTGCGTCGAGTGGTTCCAGGCGGAGACCGAGGACTACCGCGACGAGGTGCTGCCCGCCGGGCTGCCCAAGGTCGTGGTCGAGGCCGGGGTCACGGTCGGCTGGAAGGACCTTCTGGGTGCCAACACGGAGGCCGTCGGCGTCGACCAGTACGGCGCCTCCGCCGCGGGCCCGACGATCTTCGAGAAGTACGGCGTCACCACCGATGCGGTGGTCGCCACGGCCAAGGCTGCGCTGGCCTGAGTCCGTCACCGGTGCCCCGTCCGTCCGCGGGCGGGGCACCGTCGCGTCTGCTCACAGCCTGGTCACAGTGTCCTGGACGCGCGTGAGCGGGCGTGTCCGCGTCTCCGGGCAGCACCTACCATGGAGCGACCGCAGTGACGCCGACGCAGGAGTATCGATGGCCGAAACCAAGAGCGCGCGACCCGAAGGTGGCGGGCGTCCCCGCCGCGGCCTGATCCTGGGTGGGGTGGCGGCCGGTGTCGTGGTGCTTGCCGGTGTCGCCTACGGCGTCGGCTACGCCCTGTCGGGCAACACGCTGGCACCCAAAACGACCATCGCGGGCGTCGACGTGGGCGGCCTGGCCCCGGCCGAGGCGGAAGCGAAGCTCACCGCCGAGCTCGCGCAGCGATCCTCCGATCCCATCACGCTGACCGCGGCCGATCAGAGCACGACCCGGACGCCGCAGGAACTCGGCCTCGCCGTCGACTACGCGGCCTCGGTGCGGGCCGCAGGCGGTGGCAAGTCGTTCGATCCCCGCGTCATCTGGGAGAACCTGACCGGTGGCGGGGAGCAGTCGGCCGTGGTGGGCGTCGACCGGGCGGCCGCCGAGTCGGCGCTCGGGGATCTGAGCAGCGCCACCCACGTCGACCCCGCCAACGCGGAGCTCGCCATCGTCGAGGGCACACCGACCGTGACCGACGCGAGTGCCGGCCGCGCTCTCGACCTGGACGCCACCATCGTCACGCTGCAACGCGACTACCTGACCTCGACCCAGGTCGAGGCGGCCCTGCGCGCCGTCGACCCCGACGTCTCCACCCAGGAGGCCAACGACGCCCGCACGCAGGTCGCCGACCCGGCGCTGTCGGGGCCCATCACCCTCTCCCTCGGCGACAAGACCCTCGAGGTCTCTGCGCAGACCATCGGGTCAGCCCTCACCTTTGAGGCGGCTGACGGCGCGCTGGTGCCCCGCCTCAACTCGGCCACGTTGCTGCAGGCCTCCGAGGCGCGGCTCACCGAACTGGGCATGACCGAGCCCAAGGACGCCAGCTTCACCTTCACCGACGGGCGCCCCACCGTGGTCCCCTCCACGGACGGCAACGGCGTTTCCGCCGACAGCCTGGCCACGGCGGTGTCGGCGACGATGACCAAGACCGCCGACCGGGTGGCCTCGGTGGAGACCGGCCCGCTGCAGGCGTCCTTCACGACGCAGGACGCCGAGAAGCTCGGCATCAAGGAGGTCACCGGCGAGTTCACGACGAGCTTCCCCGCGACGGCGTACCGGGTCAACAACATCGGCAAGTCCGCGGGCCTCGTCAACGGCGTGCTGGTCAAGCCGGGGGAGACCTTCTCGATGAACAAGGTGCTCGGCCCCCGGACGCTCGCCCTGGGCTGGATGGCCGGTGGCGCCATCGACGGCGGCAAGGTCGTCGAGCGGATGGGCGGCGGCATCTCGCAGACGACCACCACGACCTTCAACGCGATCTTCTTCGCGGGTCTCGAAGACGTGTACCACAAACCGCATTCGCTGTACTTCAGCCGCTACCCGATGGGGCGTGAGGCGACCTTGGACTACGTCTCGGTCGACATGAAGTTCAAGAACAACAGCCAGTACGGCGTCCTGCTGCAGGCCTACACCAACAACCCGAAGGTGGGCGGCCAGGGCACCGTGACGGTGAAGGTGTGGTCCACCAAGACCTACGACGAGGTCAAGGCCTCCGACCCGGTGCAGAGCGAGTTCCGCTCGCCGGGGGCCGCGATCCAAAGCGATGCCGCAGTGTGCAGCCCGCAGAGCTCCATGCAGGGCTTCCGCGTCGACTACAACCGGTTGTTCTATCAGGGTGGTCAGCTCGTCAAGACCGAGCCGTTCACCTGGACGTACAACACGTTGCAGGCTGTGACATGCACCAACCCGGCCGCCCGGGCCGACCGCATCGAGCGCTAGCCGCGGGTCGCGTCGCGCCCGGCCTGCGCGCAGAGGAGAGTGCGCGCGGCCGGGCGCGAGGCGTCAGCGGGGTGGGGTGCCGCCGGGCATCTGCCCTCCAGCGGACCCGGACAGCCCGCTCAACCCGCTGGTCTGGGAACCTCCGGTGCGCGTGCTCGAGGTGGACGACGAGGTCGGGAGGGCGACGCCCAGGTCGGCCAGTTTCACCTTTTGCCCGACGCTGAGGCCGTCCGTGATCTGGAGGTGCGTCGCACCCCTGATGCCCAAGGTGACGTCCTTCGTGGTCGTCGACCCGCCGTCGATGACGGTGACGGTGCCCCGCGTGGTGCTCGTCAGCGTCACCGCCGAGACGGGCACCAGCGTCGCTTGGGACGCCTCGGCGACGGTGATGACGACGCCCGCGGTGGTCCCGCTGGCCAGGCTTCCATCGGGGGAGGCGACCGTGATGCTCACCGGCCAGGTGGCCGTCCCCGAGGTGGAGGAGGCCAGCAGCCCGACCCGGGACACGACCCCGACGCTGTGACTGCCGGTCGCGGACGTGACGGCCACCTCTTGACCGGCCTTGACCGAGGCAATCGTTGCTTGGGCGATGTCCACGGAGATGGCCTTGGCGTCCAGCGTCCGCACGGTGGCGACGTCGTCGGTCGAGGCCTGCTCGCCGGCCACGAACGGGAACGCGGTCAGCGTTCCGCTCGCCGGGGCGAGCATGGTCGCCTGCTCCAGGGCCAGGGCGGCGTTCGTGCGCGCCAACTGCGCTTCCTCCACCGAGACTTCGGCCTGCGCGACCGTGGTCTGCGTCCGGGCGCCCGAGGCGCTCCCGGTGCTGCCGCCCGTCTGAGCCGACCCGTTCGACGATGACGCGGCGGTGCCTGCGGGACTCGTGGCGGAGGCCTGCTGGGTTGCGCTGCTGGTTCCGGTCGTCGCACCGCCCGTGGCCGCGCCGCCCGATCCGGCGGTAACGGAGGAGGCGTGGCCCGAGGCGGCGTCGTCTGCCCAGGCGACGAGCGCGTCCACGGCGGCGCTGAGGAGCTCCCGCGAGGATGACACCGCGTCCTCCATGCCGGCCAGGCCCTCGAGTGCCGATACGCAGGATGCGGATCCCGCCCCCTGCGAGCCGGTGGAGGTGGGGGAGGCGCTGGCCGTGGCCGACGCGACGGCGGCCGGCGTCGTCGTGGCGCTGGGGGTGGCCGTGGCGCTGGCGGTCGTGGTGGGCGTGGGCGTGGTGGCGGTGCCGCTGGGGTCCGGTGAGGCGCTCGCGGATGCCTCCTCGCTGGCCGAGGGGCTGGGGCTGGCGGAGGCGCTAGGACCAGCCGAGGTGCTGCTGGGCGTGGCCGACGCGGTGGCGGTTCCGGTCGATGTGGCGGTCGCCGACGGAGTCGCCGAGGTGCTGGCCGACGGGGTTGCCGAGACGCTGGCCGACGCAGAGGCGGTCGGGCTAGGCGTCGCGGCGTCGTCTGCGGGGACCGAGCACGTCGTGGTGGTGGACGCGAGCGCCGCGCCGAAGTTGCTCCACGCGGTCTCATAGGAGGCCTGCGCGGTGGCGAGCTTCTCCTTGGCCTTCGCCAGGCCCGCGACGTCCAGCGTGCCGCTGCTGGGGCTCGCGCCGGCAGCGGAGTCGGCGCCCGTGGTGGCGCTCGTCGAGGAGGGAGACCCCGAGGAGGACGCGGCCGACCCGCTGGATGCGGTCCCGGCTGCGGACCCCGACGAGGTGCTCGACCCGGTGCTCGCGGTCGTCGTGGAGGAGTCCTGCGCTTGGGTCAGCGATTCCTTCGCCTCCGCGAGGGTGAGGTCGGCCTCATCGAGGGCGGACTGCAGCGCCGTGGTGTCGAGCGTGGCGAGCACCTGCCCCGCGGTGACCTGATCCCCGACCGCGACCTGCACTGCCGTCACGGTGGCCGCGGTGGGGAACGAGACAGAGGCCGTCCCCTGGTCGCTGACGGTCCCGGTGGCGGACACGGTCTGGGTCAGATCGCCGGAGGTCACCGCGCCGGTGACGAGTTGGCTGGCGGCGCTCGGCTGGGCCCACAGCCATACCCCGCCGCTGGCCAGCACCAGGGCGGCGAGCCCTGTCACGGCGAATCGCGTGCGGCGGTTCACCGGCGGCCCCCGCTCGTGGTGCACGAGCCGTCGGTCGCCTCGCTGAGCCGGATCGACGTCGCGGCGACGGCCCCCGTGGAGTCGGTCTCGCCTTGGGCGAGGGCGCACAACCCGACCTTCGCGTCGGACGCGCTGGCGTCCTGGGTCACGGTGACGGTCGCGTCGGCGGCCAGCGTCACCGTCAGCGGGCTGGTGGTGCCGTCGCGCTCGGTTTGGGTGAGCGTCACGGTCGAGCCATCGACGGCGGTCACCGTCCCGTTGATCATCGTTCCGGAGCCGCCTGCGGGGCCGGCGGAGGCGTCTGCGGAAGGCGCACCGGACGGCATCGCGGGGCGATCGCCGCTTTGGCCGTCGGCCGGTGGGGTCGCGCCCGCGGGCGGGGTTGCTCCAGCGGACGGCTGCCCGCCCCCGCCACCGGTGAAGCCCTGACCGCATGCACCGTCGACCGGCTGGGTCACGGTGAGCCGGGTGACCGTCACGGTCGCATTGCCGTCGGCTTGCTCACCCATGCCGGACACGCACAGGCCCGTCGTGATGCTGGCGGCCGACCCGGAGACCTGCTGGGTGAACGTGGTGGCGTCGGACCAGGTGACGGCCGTCTGCCCTGAGGTTCCCTGGACTTGGAAGGTGGTTCCGGAGACCTGCGCGATCAGTCCGGAGGTGCCGGGCTCACGCTGCTGTCCGCCGCCTGACGGGCTGCCGGACGCCGGGACGCCAGCAGCCGAGGACGCGGTGGTTGAGGCCGTCGAGCAGCCGGTGAGCAGGGCGAGTCCCGCGGTGACTGCCAGCACGGCGGCCACGGGGCGGTGAAGCTTGGGCATGTCTGATTCCTTGTCGAAGTCGGGGTTGAGAGTCACTCGCGACGCAGGGCGTCGATGGGGGCCAGCCGGGCGGCGCGGCTGGCCGGGTACACCCCGGCGATCAGGCCGACGCCGACGGCGATGACCAACGATCCGGCGATCGCCCACCAGGCCAGGACGACCGGCTGATCGAGCACCAGCGGCAGCACCGCGGCACCGATGGCAGCGATGCCGAGCCCCACCAGCCCGCCGGTCAGGCCCAGGACGGCGGCCTCCATGAGGAACTGGTTGCGGATGACCGCCTGCTTGGCGCCCAGGGCCTTGCGCAGGCCGATCTCCCGGACGCGTTCGGAGACGCTCACCAGCATGATGTTCATGACGCCGATGCCGCCCACCAGCAGCGAGATCGCCGCGACGCCGCCCAGCAGCATGGTCATGGTGCGGTCGGTGGCGGTCGCGGCGGACACGATCGACTCCTGGGTGGTGATGCTGAAGTCCGCCGTGTCGGAGGCCGTGAGGCCGTGCCGGGTCGTCAATGCGGCGGTGGCCTCCTGGTAGGCGGCGCTCAGGTGCGACTCGTCGCTGGCCTTCAGGTAGATCGTCGAGACGGTGGACGCCGATGTGCCCACGGTGGTGGCGGCGGTCGTCCACGGCATGAGCACCGTGTCGTCCTCGCTCGTGGTGGACGACGTCGAACCGGTGGCGGCCAGCACACCGACGACGGTGAAGTCGGCGCCGTTGATGGTCACGGTCTGGCCCATCGCCATCTGCGAGACGCCGAACAGTTCCTCTGCGGTGGAGGAACCGAGCACGATCGAGCGGGCCCGATCCGTCACGTCGGCGTCGGTCAGGAACCGGCCGATCGTCACTGTCCGGTTGCGCACGTTCGTCCAGCTCGGGGTCGCGGCGACGACCTGCGAGGTCCAGGTGGTGTCCCCGGCCGCCAGCGATTGGCTGGTGGAGGCGACCGGTGCGACGGCGGCGATGCTGGGGGCGACCTCCGCGGTGGAGAGCGCTTCGGCGTCCGCCCTGGTCAACGTGGTGGCGCTCCCGAACCCTCCTCGGACGCCGCCGGAGGTCGAGGATCCGGGGGACACGATGAGCAGGTTGCTGCCCAGCGCGCTGATCTGATCCTTGACCTGCTGTTGGGCGCCTAGTCCCAGGCCGACCGTGAGGGTGACCGAGGCGATGCCGATCATGATCCCGAGGATGGTCAGCAGGGAGCGGGTGCGGTTGAGCCGGACGGCCTCCAGCGCGATCAGCATGGTCTGGCGCAGGTTCACCGGGCACCCGCCCCAGCGGCGTCGGTGAGGCGGCCGTCGCGGACGTGCAGGACGCGCTGGGCGCGTTCGGCGACTTCCGCCTCGTGCGTGATGAGCACGATGGTGCGTCCGGACTCGTGGAGTTCGTCGAACAGGCCCAGGACGTCCGCGGTGGAGCGCGAGTCCAGGTTGCCGGTCGGCTCGTCGGCCAGGATCAGCGCCGGTTCGGAGGCGAGGGCGCGGGCGACGGCGACGCGCTGCTGCTGGCCGCCGGACAGCTCTCCGGGGCGGTGCTCGGCGCGCTCGGCCAACCCGACCCGTTCCAGGGCCGCGTGCGCGCGCTCGCGGCGCTGCGCGGCGGGCACCCCGGCGTACAGCAGGGGCAGTTCGACGTTGCGCCAGGCCGGGAGGGCGGGCAGCAGGTTGAACTGCTGGAACACGAACCCGATGCTGCGGTTGCGGATGTCGGCGAGCTGGTCGTCGTCCAGGTCGGCGACGTCGTCTCCGGCGAGCAGATAGGTGCCGGTGGTCAGGACGTCGAGGCAGCCGAGGATGTTCATCAGGGTCGACTTTCCTGATCCGGACGGCCCCATGATGGCGACGTACTCACCAGGATCCACGTTCAGGGTGATCCCCGCGAGGGCCTGGACGGCCAGGGTCCCGTTGCTGTAGGTCTTCGTCACGTCGTGCAGTTCCAGGACGCTCACCGGTTCGGCCCCATCCCACTGCCCGACATGCCGCCTTGCCCCGACGGGGGCTGGAAGCCTCCCGACCCGCCGTAGCCGCCTTGCATGCTGGGGGCGCCCTCGTCAGAGCTCTGGGTGCCGGTTCCGGTGCTGGTGTTGCTGCGACCGCTCGCGGTGGTGACCTGGATCTGGTCCCCTTCGGCGAGCCCCTGCGTGATGATCACCGAACCATCGACGGTGGCGCCTGTGGTGACGGTGGTCGGGGTGGCGACGCCGTCGACCAGTTTGCTGACGGTGGTGGCCCCGTTGGTCTGGGTGAGGGCTGTCGCGGAGACGGCGATCACGTCGGTGTATTGGGCGGTGACGATCTGCGCGGTCACGCTGGACCCTGCGAACAGGCCGTCCTGGGTGCCGGTGACGTCGATGGTGACGGGGAAGGACGCCGTGGAGGAGGTGCTGTCCGCGCTGGCGTTGACCGCGACGGACGACACCGTTCCGTAGATCGCCTTCTCGACTCCGGAGACGGTGATCTCGGCCTGGAGGCCCCTCTTCACCGAGGCGATGTCGCTGCTGGAGACCGAGGTGGACACCGTGTAGGTGCCTTGGCTGATCACCACGATGGCCGCGCTGGAGGTGCTGGAGGAGGTGCTCGTCCCCGTTCCGCCGGCTGCCGCGGAACCGCTGGATCCGGATCCCCCGGCCGCGGTCGAACCGCTGCTGGAGGAGGAGCCGGCCTGGTCGCCGGTGGCCACGTTCACCTCGGCGACGACCCCGTCGAAGGGCGCCGTCAGCGTCGCCGAGGCGAGGTTGCTCTCGGCCTGGGTCACCGCGTTGGTCTTCACCTGGACGGTGGCCGTCGCGGACTTGATGGCCGCAGCGCTGCCGTCGCTGTCCTGCAGGTCGGCGAGGGTTTCCTTGGCGGCGGTGAGGTCCGCTCTCGCGGAGGCCAGCGCGATCTGCAACGACGCCGGATCGATCGCGGCGAGGGACTCCCCGGTGGTGACGGTGTCCCCGACCGCGACGTTCACCGCCGTCACGGTGCCGGAGCTGGAGAAGGTCAGGTTCGCGGTGCGGGTCGGTTCCAGGGTGCCGGTCGCGCTGATGGTCTGCTTGAGCGTGGTCGGTTCGAGCGTGAGCGTGCGCGTCGTGGTCGTCGGCCCCTGCGAGCGGCCGAGCAGCCACCAGGTGCCGACGCCCCCGCCGCCCAGCACCAGCGCGGTGACCAGGGCGGCGATGATCCAGCCCCGGCGAGTCGTGGGCCGCCAGCGCCAGCGTCGACGGCCTGTGGGTGGCTCCCCGGCTGCGGGTGCCTCCTCGGCTGCGGGTTCGTCTTCGCTCACGGGTGCGCTGCGGCTCACGGGCGGCCTTCCTCACGACGGTTGGGTGCGCGCATCACCGGGCGAGTTGGTGCGTGCATGACGGTTCGAGTGGTACGTCACCAACGTCGGGCACGCCGCTGTGACCACGATGGGGTCAACCTGTGACGCAGCTATGCGTCCGGCATGGTGGAGGCGTCGCAGCGGGTCAGAGCCGGGTGAAGCCGGCCTCGGTCAGGGCTTCGTCACCGATGCATGCGCCGGGCACTCGCACCTGGACGCTGCGGGCTCCCATCCGGGTCGCCCACCACGCCGCGGCCCGCCACGACGCCAGCGTTCCGCCTGCCACCGTCACCCATTCCCCCTCGGCGCGTGCGTCGGCGTCGGCGAAGGAGGCCGTGGGACCCCACGGCGGGACGGTGGCGGGGGGAGTGAGCCCGGCGAGCAGGTCGGTGATCCGCGCGACCCAGGGCGTGCCCGGGGCCTGGGCGCGTTCGGCGAGGGCGTCGAGGAGGTCGCGCGGCGTCGACTGCGGCCGGCGTCCGCGGGCGAGCGGGACGCGTCGCAGTGCCGCCACCTCGGCGTGGGAGGCGGTGTGGAGCGCGCCGCGCCGATCAATCAGCGTGAGCGTCTCGGGGGTGAGGTCGGTGACGAAGCCGAGCACCTCGGTGGGGGGTCGGTGCGGGCCGGTCACCAGAGCGCTGACGCGCTCGCCGGGCTGCAGCGGTGGGGTGAGGGCAGACACCGTCGAGGTGGCATCGTGTTGCATGGTTCCTCCCGACGCGAGTTGTAGAGTAAACCCGTCTTGTCTGACACGGGCAGTCACCAATCTAGGGGAGCAGTTTTCATGACCTACGTGATCACGTCACCGTGCGTCGACGTCAAGGATCTCGCGTGCGTGGAGGAGTGTCCGGTCGACTGCATCTACGAGGGCAACCGGATGCTGTACATCCAGCCCGACGAGTGCGTGGATTGCGGCGCCTGTGAGCCGGTGTGCCCGGTCGAGGCCATCTACTACGAGGACGACGTCCCCGCCGATCAGTCCGAGTACTACGACATCAACGTGAAGTTCTTCGACACGATCGGTTCGCCGGGCGGTGCCGCCCGTATGGGCAAGATCGACGGCGACCACCCGGCCATCGTCGCGCTCCCGCCGCAGGGCGAGTGAACCCCCCGCTGTCGGCGCGCCTGCCCGACTTCCCCTGGGACACCATCGCCGACGCGAAGGCACGCGCCCAGGCGCACCCCGACGGCCTGTGCGACCTGTCCGTGGGAACACCGGTCGACCCCGTCCCCGACGCCGCCGTGCAGACGCTGGCCGAGGCGGCCCCCGCGTGGGCCGGCTATCCGACGGTGTGGGGCACGGCGGCCCTGCGTGCCGCCATCCGCGGCTACGCGGAATCGCGCTGGCATGCGGTCGCGCTGCGCGACGACCAGGTCCTCCCGGTCGTGGGGACGAAGGAACTCGTCGCCGCGCTGCCGCTCCAACTCGGGATCGGGGCAGGCGACACGGTCGTCATCCCGGCCACCGCCTACCCGACCTACGAGGTGGGTGCCTTGATCGCCGGGGCGACGGTGCTGGCCACCGACGATCCCGCCGAGGCCGCGGCGGCCAGCCCCGCCCTGATCTGGATCAACTCCCCGGCCAACCCTCACGGTGCGATCCTCTCCCCCGACGCGTTGCGGGCGTGGGTGGACGCCGCGCGCTCGACCGGGGCGGCGCTGGCCTCCGACGAGTGCTACGGCGAGTTCGGCTGGGAGGCCGAACCCGTCTCCGTGCTGGATCCGGCGATCAACGGCGGCAGCCTGGAGGGCCTGATCGCCGCCTTCTCCCTGTCCAAGCGCAGCAATCTGGCCGGTTACCGGGCCGGGTTCCTCGTGGGGGACGCGCCGCTGATCGGCGAACTGCTCGCCGTCCGGAAGCACGCCGGGCTCATGGTGTCCGGGCCGGTGCAGGCGGTGATGGCGACGATGCTGGCCGACACCGACCATGTGACGGCCCAGCGGGAGCACTACCTGGCACGGCGGGCGGTGCTCAAACCCGCACTGGAGGCCGCGGGATTCCGGATCGACCACTCCGAGGGGTCGCTCTACTTGTGGGCCACCCGCGATGAGGACTGCCGCGCCACCGTCGACTGGCTGGCCGAGCGGGGGATTCTCGCGGCACCGGGAGACTTCTACGGTGAGGCCGGGCGTCGCCACGTCCGGATCGCCCTGACGGCCACCGATGAGCGGATTGCCGCCGCCGCGTCACGGCTCGTCTGACATCGACGACGCGCCTCCGCTCACCACGGTGAGCGGAGGCGCGATGGTCGCGCTCAGCGACTCGGGGTGGGCTGGGCTGCCTCGGGATAGGTGATCGTGACCCGGGTGTCGTTGGTGGGCTCCCCGGTCCACGAACCGGTGCTGGAGGCGTTCGGTGTCCAGCTTCGGCCGCCCACCTGGACGGTCGCCGCTCCGTAGTAGGCCGTGTTGCCCACCGCGATGTGCGCCGCCGACCAGGCGTCTCGGTTGGTGCGCGTCGCCACGGTCACCACGTTGCCTTCACGGGTCACCGTCGCTGAGGACGGCAGAGTCTTCGACAGGAACGTCGAGAGCCCCGCAGGGTCGGCCGTCGGCGGGTCCTTGACCAGACAGGTGAACGAGGCGGGAGTCTCCCCGGTTAGCGCGCTGGCCAGCCGGCGAGCGTTCTCGACGTGTCGGGTGTACCCGTTGGGGTGGCCGCTGCGCTGGACCGCCTGAGCGACATCGTTCACATCGCCGCTGTCCCACCCGTTGACCTTCACCAGCGCGTCGTAGAACTTCCCGGAGGCGTAGTAGGGATCCTGCACCTGGGCCTCCGATCCCCAGCCCTGCGAGGGACGCTGCTGAAACAGGCCGAGGGAATCGCGATCCCCGTAGTCGAGGTTGCGGATCCCCGACTCCTGGTAGACGGTCGCCAGAGCGATGGTGGACGCCCGCGGCACCAGCCCCCGCTGCGTGGCGACCCCCACGACGATGGTGGCATTGTGCGTTTGCTCAACATCCAGGGGGACCGACAGTTCCTGAACCTGCGCGATGCACTGGTCGGCCAGCGGCAGCGGTTCCTTCTTGTAGGAGTACAGCAGTGTCAGGCCCGCCAGGATCAGCACGGCCGTCAGCGCGGCGATCGCCAGTCCTGTGAAGACGCGTCCCCAGGCACCCATCTGCGGCTCAGTTGGCGTGGAGCGCCGCGTTGAGCTCGACGCTGCGCGCAGCGCGCGGCTTCACCGAGACGGCCCCGCTCTGGGAGTCCCGGTAGAACAGCCAGCCGCTGGTGCCCGACAGGTCGGACGCCTTCACGACGCTGCCGTCGGGGAGGGTGAGTTTCGTTCCGGCCGTGACGTAGAGCCCGGCCTCGACCACGCAGTCGTCGCCTAGCGAGATCCCGATGCCGCTGTTGGCGCCGAGCAGGCAGCGCTCCCCGAGGGATACCTGCTGCTTGCCGCCGCCCGACAGCGTCCCCATGATCGACGCTCCGCCGCCGACGTCGGATCCGTCGCCCACCACGACCCCGGCGGAGATCCGGCCCTCGACCATGGAGGTTCCCAGGGTGCCGGCGTTGAAGTTGACGAAGCCCTCATGCATGACCGTGGTGCCAGGAGCGAGGTGGGCGCCGAGCCGAACCCGGTCGGCGTCGCCGATGCGGACGCCGGAGGGGACGACGTAGTCGACCATCCGCGGGAACTTGTCGATCCCGAACACGGTGACGTGGCCGCGCTCGGCGCGTAGCAGGCAGCGGACCTCCTCGAAGTCGGCCACCGAGCACGGGCCCGCCGAAGTCCACACCACGTTCGGCAGGACGCCGAAGATGCCGTCGAGGTTGAGGGTGCGCGGCTGGGCCAGCCGCGTGCTGAGCAGGTGGAGGCGCAGGTAGGCGTCGGCCGTGTCCAGCGGTGCGGCGTCGAGATCGATCTCGACGAGGACGACGTCGACCCGGACGCGGCGGGTGTGGTCGTCGATGCGCGCGGTCAGCAGCGGTGCGGGGGTGTCGGCGCGCTCGGCCTCGGTCGGGTTCCCCAGCCGTGGCTGCGGGAACCACACGTCGAGGGTGTCGCCGGAATCGGTGATGGTGGCCAGTCCCCAGCCCCAGGCTGTGCGCGCAGACGTCATGCTCTCCAGCCTACCGGGGCCCTACGACCAGACGACGGCAAGCGGTTGCTGCCTGAGGTCCACCGTGTAGCCGCGATCGGCCTCCAGCCGCTGCGTCGCGTCGGTGCTGAGCCCGTTCTGGGTGACGGTCGCGGTGGCGTCCACCGACAGATGGATCCGGCCCGTGACCTGCAGGGTGGCGGGGTCGAGCGCGGGGGAGAAACCCGCCCACGGGTCGTTCGCCAGGGCGAACCGCACCGACCCGGGGGCGACTTCCACGTTGTCGGTCGCGACCCCGAAGGGGCAGTCCGCAGGCCGGGACTCGGTGGCGGCCAGGCACTCATCCAGCCGGCCCTTCACCGTGTCCAGCACCGTCTGGCGTCCCTCGGAACTCAGCGCCGCCGTGACGGTCAAGGCGGCCGGTTCGGAGTCGGGGGCGGTGAGCACGGCCGTGGTGTCACCTTCGGCGATCACGGTGGGGGAGGCGTGCGTGCCGACGGTGTAGCTGCCGGGAAAAACGGGATTGGTGGACTCGGTGACCGGCGCCGCGTTGACCGTCAAGCCGGTGGGAGCGCTCAGGGTCAGATCCGCGGTGCCATCGGCCAGTAGCCAGGAGGTGCGGCCGTCGCCGACGAGGAACAAGGTGGTGCTGACGTCTTGTCCGCCGATCTTGTAGGAGGCGGTGACGCTGGCGCTCGTGTCGCCGGTGAGGACGGGCGATGACACCACGATGTCGGTCAGCGGGGCGTTGTCCTGCGAGACCCGCAGCACCTCGCCGGTCAGCAGCACCTCGTTGGCCGGACGCTCCGCCAGGGTCGCCAACGCTGCCTGCGCGTCGGCGGCGGCGATCGATTGCAGGTACGTCGTGGCGGTGCCGGTGATCGCTCGTTCGCGATTGCTGGCGGTGATGGCGGATACCGCCCAGGCGATCCCCGCGATGAGCAGGATCGCCGCGAGGACGGCGACGGCGATGATCAGCGGCGTGCGGCGGGTCCGCGCGGGGGCGACGTCTGGCTCACGCTCGGCCGGATCGGTCACGACGGAGGCACCGCCGTCCGGCGCCGCGAAGGTGTCCGCGCTACGCGGATCGATGACACGGGTGGGCTCGGGCCCCGCCTCCAGCGCCGCGGTGTCGCCCCCCATCGGCGGCAGCACCGCCGTCTCGTCCTGGGTCGGGTCGAACACCGCCGTCGCATCGGCATGCGGGTCGAACGCGACAGTTCGCTCCTGCGGCGTCGGCGTCCCGGCCTGCGGGGCCTCGTCTGAGGGCAGCGGTTCGGTCGGCTCCCACTCGCTCGGGGTGGCCGGGGAGTGGCTCATGGCGTCCTCCTGTGTCGTGTGCCACCAGCCATGATGCCATGCAGGTCGCCTAGGCTGGCGGTCATGCCCCTGGACCTGCGCGCCGACCTCCCGGACCTTCTCGTCGCCGTGACCGACATCGAGTCGGTGAGCGGAAACGAGCGCGCCCTCGCCGATGCAGTCGAGTCCGCCCTCGCCGTCGCCCCGCACCTGGAGGTGATCCGTCACGGCGACGCCGTCGTGGCCCGGACCTCGCTGGGCCGCGCGTCGAGGGTGGTGATCGCCGGCCATCTCGACACCGTCCCGGTGGCCGGGAACCTGCCGTCGCGACGCGAGGGCGACCGGATCTACGGCCGGGGGACCGCCGACATGAAGGGCGGCGTCGCTGTCGCCTTGGCCGTGGCCGCGGCCACCCCGCATCCCCGCCACGACGTCACCTGGATCTTCTACGACAACGAGGAGGTCGAAGCGGTGCGCAACGGCCTGGGCCGCCTGGCCCGGGATCGTCCCGATCTGCTGGCGGGGGACTTCGCGGTGCTGATGGAGCCGACCGCAGCGCGAATCGAGGGTGGCTGCCAAGGCACGCTGCGGTGCGAGATCACCACGCGAGGGGTGGCCGCGCACTCGGCGCGCAGTTGGCTGGGCCACAACGCCATCCATGACGCATCGGGAGTGCTGGCAACGCTGGCCGCCTACGTTCCCCGCACCGTCGTGGTCGACGGTCTGGAGTACCGCGAGGGGCTCAACGCCGTGCGGATCGAGGGCGGCATCGCGGGCAACGTCGTGCCGGATCGCTGCACGGTGACGGTGAACTTCAGGTTCGCCCCCGATCGCAGCCTGGCCGAGGCCCAGGAGCACGTCGCGGAGGTGTTCGCCGGGCACGACCTGGTGTTCACCGACCTGTCCCCGGCCGCGCGGCCCGGGCTGGATCACCCTGCTGCCGCGGCGTTCGTCGCCGCGGTGGGCGGGGAGCCGCGCGCCAAGTACGGCTGGACGGACGTCGCGCGTTTCGCGGAGTTGGGCGTCCCGGCGGTGAACTTCGGGCCGGCTGACCCGGGCAAGGCGCACGCCGACGACGAGTTCTGCCCCGTGGCGGATCTGCACCAGGTCCACGACGCGCTGGTGCGCTGGCTGGCTTGAGGGCGAGGGACGCCCCGATACTCTGGCGAGGTGAAGAAGAAGCACAGGAAGGACTACCGCCAGCAGGGCCCGGTCATTCGGCGCGGCGATCAGGTGCAGTCCACGACCACCGACCAGCGGCTGCTGCAGGGCGGCCGGGGGAGCGACTGGCTGCACACCGATCCCTGGCGCGTGCTGCGGATCCAGGCCGAGTTCGTCGAGGGCTTCGGTGCGCTGGCCGAGCTGGGGCCGGCGGTCAGCGTCTTCGGATCTGCGCGCACCCCCAAGTCCGACCCCATGTACGAGGCGGCCGTCGAACTCGGAAGCCGGCTCGCCCAGGCCGGGTACGCGACGATCACGGGTGGTGGCCCCGGCATCATGGAGGCGGCCAACAAGGGGGCTGCGGAGGCGGGTGGCGTCTCGGTGGGACTCGGCATCGAGCTCCCGTTCGAGGACTCGCTGAACAAGTGGGTCAGCCTCGGTATCAACTTCCGGTACTTCTTCGTGCGCAAGGTGATGTTCCTGAAGTATGCCCAGGGCTTTGTGGTGATGCCGGGCGGATTCGGCACCCTCGATGAGTTGTTCGAGTCGCTGACGCTGGTCCAGACGCGCAAAATGACCCGCTTCCCGATCGTGTTGTTCGGGTCGGCGTACTGGTCGGGGTTGGTGGACTGGCTCAAGGAGCGCATGCTTGCCGACGGCTACATCGGGGAGGCCGATCTGGGCCTGATCCACGTCGTGGACGACGTCGACCACGCCGTCGAGATCATCGTGGAGGACGCGCGCAACGGCGGTCACTCCCGCACGCGGGGTGAGTGAGCATGGAGTGGTTCCTGTGGGGCATGGTCGTGGTGATCCTCGGCCTGGCCTCGCTTGTGGCGGCGGGCCGGCTGGGCGGGATGCCTGCGGTCGCCGTGCACGACTCCCCGGTGCCGGAGCTCCCGGAGCGGCCCCTGACCGGGGATGACCTGCGGGTGCTGCGGTTCGCGGTGGCGCCGCGCGGCTACTCGATGGCGCAGGTCGACGATCTGCTGGATCGCCTCGCGGGGCAGCTCGACGGGCCGGCCCCTGCCGGACGCCGACTGCTGCCACCGACGGAGGGCGTCGGCGGTTCGGACGAGCAGGAACCGGGTATCCGCCGTTCGGTCGGGAGAGATTCGTCCGGGTCTGCGACAATGGACGAGAACGTGAGCTGGCAGCCAGGAAATGAGGGAGAACATGGCAGCAATGAAGCCCCGCACGGGTGAAGGCCCCATCGAGGTGGCCAAGGAGTCGCGCGTGATCGCGATGCGGATCCCCGCGGACGGCGGCGGTCGCCTCGTCATCGAGCTCAATGCGACGGAGGCGGCGGAACTGCTCGAGGCGCTGAAGGGCGTCGTCGGCTGACCCTCTGAGAACACACCACCCCAGCAACGGCCCCGGAGCGCACGCTCCGGGGCCGTTCGCCGTGAGGGTCAGACCTTGCGCCCGAGGGCCCCGACCTCGAGGTGGACCCAGGAGAGCTGGTGCCGGGATGCGGACTCGGCCGCCTCGGGATCCTGGGCGTGAATGGCCTCGGCGATGAGCAGGTGGTCGTTCACGGCGTCCAGTTCGGGCCAGACGGGGTGCAGGCCGTGGACGGCGCGGCCCTGCAGGACGTCGGCGACCATGCCGCGCATCGCGTAGAGCATCTCGTTACCGGACGCCTCCAGCAGCAGCCCGTGGAAGCGGATGTCGGAGTCCAGGTACTCGGGGATGCGTCCCAGCCCGCGCTCGGCCAGCGAGACCAGGATCGCGCCGAGCTCGAGCAGTTCGGCGGCCTGACCGTCGGTGCGGTGCGAGGCGGCGAGGCGGGCGGCCCGCGGCTCGATCGCCTCGCGGACGTCGGTGAGCGACTCGATCTGCGCGAGTCGGTCCTCCCCGGCGAGGCGCCAGGCAATGATCTCGGGGCTGAGCACGTGCCAGGCGTGACGCGGTTGAATCGTCACGCCCGCCCGGCGGCGGGTCTCGACCATCCCTAGGGCGGCGAGCGTCTTGACCGCGTCGCGAGCGACGGTGCGGGAGACGCCGTGGGCCTCCTCGATGTCGGACAGCGTCAGCCGTTGCCCGGGTTCGTAGCGGCCAGAGACGATGGCGAACCCGAGGTCGTTGACGACCGCATCGTAGATGGCCGCTGCCGGCACGTCTGGCTCCTTTGTCGAGATGTCTGGGCGACAGCCTACGCGTTGACGCTGGTACTACGTTTCACTTATAGTGCTACCAATAGCGCTCAACGGTGACGCTGGCGGCATAGCCACCAGGGTGACCCTGACCAGGAGAGAGGACTCCGGTGGCCGACCGAATCGAACGTGTAGAGGTGCTGGTAGCCAGCCCCACCCGCAACTATGTGACCCTGCGGGTGACCACGGCGGACGGGATCGTGGGACTGGGGGACGCGACCGTGAACGGCCGCGAGCTCTCGGTCGCTTCCTACCTGCGCGATCACGTCGCGCCCTTGCTGATCGGGGTGGACCCGAACCGCATCGAGGACACCTGGCAGTACCTCTACCGGGGCGTCTACTGGCGTCGCGGCCCCGTGACGATGGCCGCCATCGGCGCCGTCGACATGGCCCTGTGGGACATCCTCGGCAAGCGGACCAACCAGCCCGTCTACCAACTGCTCGGCGGCCGCGTCCGCGACGGCATTCCGTACTACAGCCACGCCTTCGGCTGGGACATCCCCGCCCTGCTCGACTCGGTGCGCGAGCACCAGGAACGCGGCGAGACGTTCATCCGAGTCCAGTCCGGCGTCCCCGGCCTCGACAAGGTCTACGGCGTCTCCAAGGACCCCAACTACGAGCCCGCCGGCCGCGGCGCGCGCCCCAGCGAGGAGCACTTCGATCCCGGCGCCTACATGCGGCACCTGCCCAAGGTGCTGACTGCGGTCCGCGAACTGGTGGGTCCCGACGTCAAGCTGCTCCACGACGCCCACCACCGGCTCACCCCCATCCAGGGCGCCCGGCTGGCCAAGTCGGTGGAGGAATTCGATCTGTTCTGGCTCGAAGACGTGACCCCCGCCGAGGACCAGGAGGCCTTCCGGATCGTGCGCAACGCCTCCACCACGCCGCTTGCGGTGGGCGAGGTGTTCAACAGCATCTGGGACTGCCAGCGCCTCATCGAGGAGCGCCTCATCGACTACATCCGCACCGCGGTCGTCCACGCCGGTGGCATCAGCCACTCGCGCAAGATCTTCGCCCTCGCCGAGGTGCACGGCGTCAAGGCGGGCCCGCACGGCCCCTCCGACGTCTCCCCGATCGCGCTGGCCGCGTCCATTCACATGGCGGCGGCCACCCACAACTGGGGCGTGCAGGAGTACATGGGCTATCCGGCGCTGGTGCATGAGGCGTTCCCGCACGCCTGGTCTGCGAGCGACGGCATGCTCCAGCCCGGCGACGCGCCCGGTCTCGGCGTCGACATCGACGAGGACATTTTGTCCACCTCGCCGTACGTGCCCGCCTACCTGCCGACCGCTCGCACCCTCGATGGTGCCGTGCTCGATTGGTGATCGTCCCTCGGCGCGGCCCGCGGGCCGCGCCGAGGCCCTCCTGAGTGAGAAATCCCCTCCGAAGAAAGAAGCGCCATGAAGGCCTTGAAGATTCTGGGACCCGAGGAACTCGTCGTCGAGGACCTCCCCCTGTCCGAACCCGCCGACGACGAGGTTCGCGTCCGCATGCAGTACGGCGGCATCTGCGGCTCCGACCTCCACTACTACTTCCTGGGCCGCAACGGGGCCTTCGAGGTCACCGAGCCCTTCACCCCCGGGCACGAGATGTCCGGGGTCGTCGACCTGGATCCGTCGGGGACGTGGGCTCCCGGCACGCCCGTCACGATTGCCCCCGCCACCTTCGGCACGCCGCAGCGCGGCATCGAGGACCGCCGCCACCTGTGGCCCGGCGGCACCTACCTGGGCAGCGCCTCCACCCATCCGCACACCCAAGGCGGCATGCAGGAGTACCGCACCGTCAAGAACTTCATGATCCGGGCCCTGCCCTAGGGACTGTCGGTCCAAGACGCCGCCCTGGCCGAACCGCTCGCGGTCGCCCTCCACGCCATCGCGATCGCCGGCGGCGTGCAGGACCAGCGGGTCCTCGTCGCGGGCTGCGGGCCCATCGGCCTGTGCGTCGTCGCCGGCGCACTCGCCGGGGGAGCGGAGCGGGTCGACGTCACCGATGTGCTGTCGGGGCCGCTCGGCCGCGCTACCGCGCTGGGGGCCAGCACCGCCTACGTCGCCGGAACTGACGCGGTCCCCGCCGAGGAATACGACGTCGTCTTCGAGTGCTCGGGGGCGGCCCCCTCGATCACCACCGCGATGAAGGCGGTCCGCAAGGCGGGCACCGTCACGCAGGTCGGGATGCTCCCCGACGAGAACATCGGCGTCAACCTCGCCTCCTTCGTCAGCAAGGAGGTCACCTACAAGGCGACCTTCCGGTTCGACGACGAGATCGACGCCGCCATCACGACGCTGGCGCAGAACCCCGCCATCGCGTCGATCATCACCACCCATGTCATTCCCGCGCAGCGAGCCGTGGACGCCTTTGCCGTCGCCAAGGACTCGCAGGTCTCGGGCAAGGTCGTCGTGTCGCTGTGGCTCGACGAGTGATCCAACCCTTCACGAGAAAGACAACCGCAATGGCACGCAATGAGGCATTGGCCGCGGACCCGGCTCAGCAGCGCACCGTAGGTGATCTCGCCCGCGCAGCCGTGTCCGGCTGGCTGGGCACCGCCCTGGAGTTCATGGACTTCCAGCTCTACTCGCTGGCGGCTGCGCTGGTCTTCCAGACCATCTTCTTCCCCACCGACGCCCCCGGCATGGCCATCATCTTGGCGATGGCCACCTACGGCGTGGGCTACATCAGCCGCCCGCTGGGCGCCTGGTACTTCGGGCACCTCGGCGACAAGATCGGCCGTCGGAAGGTGTTGTTCTACACGATCTTGCTGATGGGCGCCTCCACCACGCTGATCGGCGCACTGCCCACCTACCATCAGGTCGGCGTCCTGGCGCCCATCCTGCTGGTCGTGCTCCGTCTGGCCCAGGGCTTCGGCGCGGGCGCGGAGATCGCGGGCGCCTCCGTCATGCTGACCGAGTACGCGCCGCGCCGCCGCCGGGGCCTCGTCGGCTCCCTGGTCGCGCTGGGCACCAACTCCGGGACGCTGGGCGCCTCCGCCATTTGGGGCGTCCTGGTCGCCACCCTGTCCCACGACGACATCGTCGCCTGGGGCTGGCGCATCCCGTTCCTGGCCTCGGTGCTCATCATGATCTTCGCGGTGTGGGTCCGGTTCAACCTCAAGGAGTCCCCGGTCTTCGAGGCCCGCGCCGATGTGGTCGACGGCGTTGCCGTGTCCAACGAGGAACTCAGCGAGGTCGTCGCCGCTCAGGGCAGCAACGTGCTGGCCGAGGGGCTGTCGGAGCGCAAGGGTCGCGCGTTCTTCGAGTCGTTCTTCCTGCGGTTCGGCCAGGCCGGCAACTCCGGCATGGTGCAGACCTACCTGATCTCCTACATCACCGCGACGCTGCTGCTCGCGCCGAGCGTCGGCACCAGCGTCGTGATCGCCTCCTCGCTCGTCGGCTTCATCACCGTCCCGCTGGTCGGTTTCCTGTCCGACAAGGTCGGCCGCAAGCTGATGTACATCGTGATGACGTCCATCTCGCTGGTCTTGGTGTTCCCGATGATCTGGATGATCGCGACCGCGCAGGTCAACGCGGTGTTCGCGGGCTACATCATCATGCACCAGACCTCCGTGCTGGCCCTGGCCTCCCTGGAGAACCTGACCATGGCCGAGATCTTCGGTGCCCGTCACCGCTACACGCAGATGGCGCTGGCCAAGGAGATCGCCGCGATCATCGCCACGGGTGTTGGACCGGTCGTGGCCGCGGCCCTCGTCGTGGGCACCGGCGGCTCGTGGTGGCCGATCGCGATCATGATCGCGATCTTCACCGCCCTGTCCCTGGGGGCTGCGATCGTGATGCCGGAGGTCGCCGGACGCGACCTCACCCTGCTCACCGACAGCAAGCCCGGTGAGGCCATCATCGGGCCGTTCGCCCGCCGCGAGCGGATCAAGCTCGGCCTTCCCGTCGACGACGAGGCGCTCCTGGTGAAGTGACGGCGGTCGCAGACCGCACGACGAGGGCCCCGGAACTCCAGTTCCGGGGCCCTCGGCTCGTGCGGGTGTGCTCAGGTGGCGCTGCGGGCGCCGTGGCGGGTGATCGCGGCGCGATACACCTCGACGGTCTCGGCGGCGATCTGAGCCCAGCTGAACTCGTCGATGCACCGCTGCCGACCCGCCACCCCCATCGCGGCAGCGCGGGCGGGGTCGCGGGTGAGTTCGTTGATGCGGGTCGCGAACTGGGCCTCGAAGTCGGCGACGTAGGCGGCGTCGGTGGCCCGCTCGGGGTCGTAGGGAACCAGCAGGCCGGTGACGCCGTCGGCGACCACCTCGGGGATACCGCCGACCGCGGAGGCCACCACGGCGGTCTCACACGCCATGGCTTCGAGGTTGACGATGCCGAGCGGCTCGTAGATCGACGGGCAGGCGAACACCGTCGCAGCAGTGTTGACCTGCCTGACGTCGGCGCGCGGCAGCATCTCCTCCACCCAGAACACCCGACCGGGGCGTTCGGCCTGCAGGCGGGCGAACTCGGCATGGAACTCCGCGGCGATCTCGGGGGTGTCGGGGGCGCCCGCCAGCAGAAGCAAGGTGGTGTCGGGGTCCAGCGCGCGTGCGGCCCGCACCAGGTGGATGAGCCCCTTCTGCCGGGTGATGCGGCCCACGAACACCACGATCGGCTGGTCCTGGGGAACGCCGAGGCGGTCCAGGACGCCGGTGTCGTGATCGGGACGGAACTCGTCGGTGTCGATCCCGTTCTTCACGACGTGGATCTTCTCCCGGTCCACGAACGGGTAGGCGCGCGTGATGTTGCCGATCATCGCCTCCGAGACGGCGATGACGGCATCGGCCTCGGCGAACGCCGTCTTCTCGATCCAGCTCGAGACGCGATACCCGCCGCCGAGCTGCTCGACCTTCCACGGCCGGTCCGGCTCGAGGCTGTGCGCGGTGACCACCAGCGGTACGTCCTGGAGGCGGCCACCGACGATGCCTGCGAACTGTGCGTACCAGGTGTGGGCGTGGATGACGTCCACCGGGGGAATCGCGGCGGCCATGGCGACGTCCGTGCCCAGCGTCCGCAGGGCCGCGTTGGCGCCCGCGGGAAACGTCTCAGGGTGAGCGGTCGCGCCTTCTCGCGGCTCGCCCATCGCCTGCACGTCGACGAGGTCGGTGATAGCCGCGAGCTGCGGGACCAGCTGCGCAACGTGGACGCCCGCGCCCCCGTAGATCGTGGGCGGGTACTCGCGGGTGAGGATCGAAACGCGCATGTGCACGATGGTGGCATACGTGCGGCGTCCGGGGGCGCCGAAGCGGTCCGCGAAGACCCGGATGTGACGTGCAGGTGGACGCGGAGGCAACGGTCCTGAGACGAAATGGGACAGTCGGCCTCCGCGTTCCCCATGGGGGGCCCGCGTGGCCTAGGTTTAGCACCATGAGCGATCGACCGAATGTCCTGTCGATTGTCCTGGCAGGTGGAGAAGGCAAGCGTCTGATGCCGCTCACCGCCGACCGGGCCAAGCCGGCCGTGCCCTTTGGGGGCACCTACCGCCTCATCGACTTCGTGCTGTCCAATCTGGCGAACTCGGGGCTGACCAAAATTGCCGTTCTGACGCAGTACAAGTCCCACTCCCTCGACAAGCACCTCGCGCAGACGTGGCGCATGTCGACGCTGCTGGGCAGCTACGTCACGTCGGTGCCCGCGCAACAGCGCACGGGCAAGCAGTGGTTCAGCGGGAGCGCGGACGCCATCTTCCAGTCGATGAACCTGATCAACGACGAGGATCCCGACTACGTGGTGGTGTTCGGGGCGGACAACATCTACCGGATGGACGTCGCCGACATGCTGCGCGCCCACATCGATTCGGGGGCCGAGGCCACGATCGCAGGCATCCGCGTACCGCGTGCGGAGGCGTCAGCCTTCGGGATCATCGATGCGGGTGGGGACACCGTCATCGACGCCTTCCTGGAGAAGCCCAGCAACCCGCCGGGGCTGGTCGACAGCCCGCAGGAGTCCTACGCGTCGATGGGCAACTACATCTTCACGCGCAAGGCGTTCGTGGAGGCGCTGCGGGCCGACGCCGAGGACGAGGGCTCCATGCACGACATGGGCGGGAACATCATCCCGTCGTTCGTGGACAAGCAACAGGCTCACGTGTACGACTTCACTCGGCAGTCGGTGCCCGGCGCCACGGAGAAGGACCGCAACTACTGGCGGGACGTGGGCACGATCGACGCCTATCACGCCGCCCACATGGATCTCGTCAACGTGGTGCCGGAGTTCAACCTGTACAACCGCCGGTGGCCCATCTTCACCTCCCAGCCGCAGGCGCCGGGGGCGAAGTTCACGCTGCGCGGCACCGCCGAGGACTCCATCGTCTCTTCGGGCTGCATCATTTCCGGCGGAGACGTCGACCGGTCTGTGCTCTCGCCCAACGTGGTCGTCGACAAGTGGGCCAAGGTCGAGGAGTCGATCATCCTGACCGGGGCCCGGGTCGGTCGCAACGCGGTCGTCCGACGCGCGATCCTGGACAAGAACGTGGTGGTCGAGGACGGTGCCGAGGTCGGCGTCGATCTGGACCACGATCGAGCCCGCGGCTTCCACGTCTCCGAGGCGGGCATCACGGTTCTGAGCAAGGGTGACCGCGTCCACGCCGAGTGAACCTGGTCCGCGTCCGATGACGCACGACGCCGCCCCACGCAGCAGCGCGGGGCGGCGTCGGCCGTTACGGGGAGGGGACCCTCAGGCGCGGCGGCCCACCAGCAGCCCGTCGCCCACAGGCAGCAGCACCGGGGAGAGGTCGTCGGAGTCGGCCACCGCCGCGAGCGCCTCGCGCATGATGACGGTGTCGTCGTCTTCGTTGCTCGCGTCCGCGACCCGGCCGCCGGACAGGGCGTGGTAGATGACCAGCAGCCCGCCGGGGCGCAACAGCCGCAGCGCCTCCTCCACATACTCGACGGCCTCCAGCGGGTCGGCGTCGACGAAGACGAGGTCGTAGGCGCCGTCGCTGAGCTTGGGCAGCACCTGCAGGGCTGCCCCGGCGATGAGGCGGGCGCGGCGGGCGGGAATGCCGGCGTCGGTCAGGATGCGGCGTGCTGCGGCCTGGTGCTCCGGCTCGGTGTCGATGGAGGTGAGCGTGCCGTCGGCCATGCCGGCGAGCAGCGCCAGGGAGGCGACGCCGGCGCCCGTGCCGACCTCGACGACCGTGCGGGCGTCGATGCTGCTGGCCAAGAAGGTCAGCAGGGTCGCGGTGCCGGGGGAGATGGCCCCGATCCCGAGGCTCTGCGCGGCGGTGCGGGCCGTGGCTGCCGCTGCGGACTCGGGCACGAACGCTTCGGCGTACGCCGAAGCGGCGGTGTGGGGGATGCTGGGCGTCGGCGCTGCGTTCACGAGGCCACACTAGCGCTCGGCGGCCGGAGGGCCCCCTGGATGTGCCTAGACTGTCCCCTATGGCCCCGCAACCTTTCGGGCGACTCATCACGGCCATGGTGACGCCCTTCACGTCCGACGGCTCGCTCGACCTCGATGAGTCCCGCCGCCTCGCCGCCTACCTCGTCGACGAACAGGGCAACGATGCCTTGGTGATCAACGGTACGACGGGTGAGTCGCCGACCACCGACGACGATGAGAAGAAGGCCCTCCTGAAGGCGGTTGTGGCCGAGGTCGGGGACCGCGCCCAGGTGATCGCGGGCGTCGGCACCAACGAGACCGCCGCCACCATCAAGCGCTGCCGCGATGCCGTGGAGGCCGGTGCGAACGGCGTGCTGGTGGTGACGCCCTACTACTCCAAGCCGCCGTCGGACGCCTTGCTGGAGCACTTCGTCATGGTCGCCGATTCCACCGACCTGCCGGTGATGCTGTACGACATCCCGAGCCGTTCGGGCATTCCGATCCCCGAGGAGGTGCTGATCGAGCTGGATCGGCATCCCACGATCGTCGCCGTGAAGGACGCGAAGGGCGACCTGGTCAGCTCCGCGCGCGTCATGGCGTCCACCGACCTGGCCTACTATTCCGGCGACGACGCTGTCACGCTCCCGCTGCTTTCGGTGGGCGCCGTCGGGCTGGTCGGCACGTCGACGCACTTCACCGGCGCCGCGACGAAGGAGTGGCTGACGCTGTGGGATGAGGGCGCCACCCGTGAGGCGCTGGATCTGTACCGCCGGCTGCTCCCCGTCTACACCGGCGTGTTCGCGACCCAGGGGTGCATGCTCGTCAAGGCGGCGCTGGCCGCCCGCGGGTTCACCACGCAGACCCTGCGTCGACCGTTGAAGCCGGCGAGTTCGTCCCAGGCCCGCACCTTCATCCAGGTTCTGGAAGCCGCCGGGTTGTGAGCGGGCGCCGCGGGTAGGGGCGGTCGTGGACTTCAACATGGTGGAGATCGTCCTGCTGGGCGGTCTGGCGATCATCATCTTCGGGCCTGAGAAGCTGCCCGAGCTGGCCCGCAAGGCGGCCCGGGTCCTGGCCTACCTGCGCAAGATCAGCGAGGACGCCCGCGGACAGCTCCGTGAGGAACTGGGGCCTGAGTTCGACAACTTCTCCCTGGCGGATCTGAACCCGAAGACCCTGGTGGCCAAACACCTGCTCTCGGGGGAGGAGGTCGCCGACTTCCGCGAGATGCGCGATGACGCCCTGGCCACGGGCCAACTCGTCAAGGACGCCGTGGGGGAGGCCTCCGGTTCGACGTCCGGCGTGCCGTCCGGCGCGGGCGCCCCGGTTGCGGCGGCCCCGCGGAGCGTCCCGTTCGACCCCGAGGCCACCTGAGCTGGCGCGGTTTCCCCCTCGGTGTTGACCCGTTCAACTGGCGTTGGTGACCGTGCGCTAGCCTTCGCCCGTGAGTGGATCCGCCTCCTCGATCTTCGTGTCGCGCATCAGGGGCCTGCCGATTCTGGACGCCAGCGGCGACCAGGTGGGCAAGGTGCGCGATGTCGTCGTGCAGAATCGATCGAATGCTCGACCTCCCCGGGTGAAAGGCCTGGTGGTTGAGCTGTTGAGGCTGAGACGCGTGTTCTTGCCGATGGAGCGCGTCCACTCCATCGACGCGCAGCAGGTGATCATCTCCGGCGTGGTGAACACGGTCGTGTTCCAGCGTCGCGACCTGGAGCGCCTGGTGGATGCCGACCTGTTCGACAAGCGGGTCGACCGCCCCGGGGAGAAGCCGGCCACCATCTTCGATGTGGCGATCCAGCAGACTCGCAATCATGCGTGGGAGGTCAGCGAGGTCGCGCTGAAGGAGAGCACGGGGCGTCCGTTCAGCCGCGGCCACGTGGTGGTGGTCGACTGGAACGAGGTTCCCGACTACTTCGCGGACTCCCCGCAGGGCACCGACCAGGTCGTGGCCCAGTTGGCCGAGATGAAGCCGGCCGACGTCGCCCGGGAACTGCACGAGATGAGCCCGGAGCGTCGCGCCGAGGTGGTCTCCGCCCTGGAGGACGACGTCCTCGCCGAGGCGCTGGAGGAACTGCCCGAGAGCGAGCAGGTGAGCCTCATCCGCTCACTCGACACCGAGCGCGCCGCGGACGTGCTGGAGGAGATGGACCCGGACGACGCCGCCGACCTGATCGCGGAGCTCACCCCCGAGCTCGCCGAGACGATCCTGCAGCAGATGGAGCCCGAGGACGCCGAGGATGTCCGGACGCTGCTCAACTACGATGCCGCGACGGCGGGCGGTCTGATGACGCCGGAACCGGTGATCCTGGGCCCCGACGAGACGGTCGCGGACTGCCTGGCGAAGCTCCGGCAGGAGGAGGTGACGCCCGCGCTGTCGGCGCTGGCGTTCTTGTGCCGGCCGCCACTGGATACGCCGACGGGCCGCTACGTGGGGGCGGTTCACATCCAGCGGCTGCTGCGGGAGCCGCCTTCGACGCTGGCGGCGAACCTGGTCGACGCGTCGATCACGCCGCTGCGACCTGACAACAGCGTCGCTCAGGTGAGTCGCTATTTCGCGACCTACGACCTGGTGTGCGCGCCTGTCGTCGATGAGAAGGGCCGCCTGCTGGGGGCGGTCACCGTCGACGATGTGCTGGACCACATCCTGCCCGCCGACTGGCGCGGGCTTCAGCTAGCGGAGGGGGCTGATGATGGCAGCCGGTGATCGACTCAACACTCCGGGGCGCAACCGCTCCTGGCTGCCGCGGATGCGGCTGCCCGATGATGCCTTCGGCAGCTTCGCCGAGACGTTCGCCCGATTCATGGGCACGGCCCAGTTCATCTTGTGGATGACCGTCTTCATCATCGCCTGGATCGTGGTCAATCGGTTCAACTCCGACATCTTGGGCGACCCGTTCCCGTTCATCTTCTTGACCCTGCTGCTGTCGCTGCAGGCCTCCTACTCGGCGCCGCTGATCCTGCTCGCGCAGAATCGGTCGGAGGCCCGCGAGCGGGTCAGCATGGAACACGACCGCCAGGTCGCCTCCCAGAGCCGGGCCGACATGGACTTCCTGGCGCGGGAGATCGCCGCGTTGCGGATCCGGATCAACGACATGCCCACCCGGGATTTCCTGCGCAGCGAACTGCGCGACCTGGTGGAGGAGCTGGAGCGCGAGGACGAGGAGCGGGACGCGAACCCGCCGGAGGAGTCGCACGACGAGCCGGCGTCGTCGCAGGTCGGCCCCGCGACGGACGACATCGAGTCCGGTCCGCGGGGTTCCTGAGACGGCACGCGACGGGAGGGTGCCGGTGCGGCTGCCCTAGACTGGGGGCATGTCTGCCGTCAGCCTCAACGAAGCCGTGTGGGACGCCCT